>CAUJGH010000209.1 GCA_963169575.1 Myxococcota bacterium
TCGCCCGCGCCAGCGCGGCGCGCAGGTCGCCGGCGAGCCGTCGCCGCTCGCGCGTCAGCCGCAGCTCGCCGAGCGGCGACGAGAGCAGCCCGCGAACGCGATCGGCGAGGCGCGGCCGGAACGCCAGCAGCTCGCCGAGCTCGCGCGGCGTCGTCAGACTGCCGAGCGCATGGCGAACCCCGTCGAGCTGACGCGCGCTGTGCGTCTCGAACAACACCGAAGCGTCGGGCCGGTTCTCGTAGCCCGTCAGCAGGAACTCGTCGCCCTGCACGGCGTCGTCGGCGATCCCGGGGATCGCTCCGCCCGCGGCGTCCGAAACGCCGAGGGCGCGCAGCTCCGCCGCCATGCGCTCGACGCTGCGGCAGCGCGCAACGACCTCCTCGGGCAGCTCGATGGCGAGCGCCTGCTCGACCGCGACGACGACCCTCAGGCTCGAGAGCGAATCGCCGCCCGAGTCCGCGAAATCGTCGCAAGGGCCGAGCGCCGGATCGTCGAGCTCGCTGCGCCAGATGGCGAGCAGGGACTGCTCGAGCGGATTGCGCGCCTCACGCACGCCGGAGCGCTCGGCACGCGCGGAACGCGATTCGAGGTAGAGGCGCGGCAGCTCGCGCCGCTGGACCTTGCCGACCGCCGAGAGTGGCAACCGTTCGAGGAAGAGCCAGGCCCTCGGCCGCTTGAATTCCGCGAGTCGCTCGGCGACGTGCCGTTCCAGCGCGTCGCGCCCGGCCTCCGCGTCCGGCTTCAAGATCAGCGCGATGCCGACGTCCTCGCCGAGCGTCGCGTGCGGATTCGCGAAGGCGACCGCCTCCGAGACGTCCGGATGGGAGAGGAAAGCCGCCTCGACCTCGCCGGGGGAGATCTTCTCGCCGCCGCGATTGATGATCTCCTTCGCCCTGCCCGTCAGGAAGAGCTGGCCGGATTCGTCGAGCAGGCCGAGGTCGCCGGTCAGGAACCAGCCGTCGCGAAAGCATTCGGCGTTCAGCTCCGGCTGTCCCTCGTAGCCGGTGAAGACGTTTTCTCCGCGTACACCGACTTCGCCGATCGCGCCGGCCGGCAGCGGCTTTCCGTCGGGATCCGTGATGCGGACCTCCGGCCCACACGGAAAGCCGACCGCGCCCGGACTGCCGGAGGCGGGCGGCAGACGCGTCGAGGCGATCAACGGTGAGGCTTCCGTCATCCCGAAGGTCCGCACGACGGGTACGCCGAAGGTCGCCTCGATCTCGAGCCGCCAGGGCTCGGGCAGCGCGGCCGCGACGCATCGCAGGAATCGCAGGGAAGTGCCGTCCGAGCGGTAGCCACTCCGAACGGCCGAGCGCTGCAGCTCGTGCATGGTCGCGGGGACGCCCTGATACCAGGTCGGTCGACGCTCCTCGAGCAGCGTGAAGAAGCGCGCGGCGTCGAAGCTGCCGGCGGCGACGATCTCTCCGCCCGAGAGCAGGGGCGCGAGCAGGAGGTCGACGACCCCCCCGATATGGAACTGCTCCCACATGCTGAGGCAGCGATCCCCGGCGCCGAGATCGACCGATCGGCAGACGTCTCGCGCCGAGCTGCAGAGGTTGCGGTGGGTCAGCGGAACCCGCTTGGCGACCCCCGTCGAGCCCGAGGTCAGCATGACGAGCGCGAGATCGTCCGGCGAAGGCGCGTGCGCGAGTCCGCCAGGAGCAGGTCCGGTCGCAGCCGCGCCGCGCAGCCGCGCCAGGGCATCGACCCGCAGGCCGAGCGAACGCGCGACCTCCGAGGCCGGGTGATCCGCTTCGTCGCCGACGAGCAGCGCGTCGACGCGCGCGATCCGGAAATACTCCTGGTATTCCTCGCGCGTGTAGGCCGGGTTGAGCGGCACGGCGACGCCGGCGCAGATCGCGCCGAGCAGCGCGATCGACATGTCGACGCCGTTCGGCAGGACGACGGCGATCCGCTGCGGCTCGTCCCCCGCTCGCCGGAGTCCGCGGGCGACCTGGACGACCTGCTCGTAGAGAGGGCGATAGCCGATCTCCCCGCCGCCCGGCACTGCGATGGCGACGGCGTCACCGCGCATCGCGGCGCTGCGCGCGAGCAGGCGGAGGACGTCGGCGGGGCGATCGTCCGCGCCGCTCATCGCCGGCCTCCCGTCATGGCTCGGCCCTTCCGGCGGCGACGATCTCGCGCCAGATCGGCAGGATGGTCTCGTCCTCGCTGCGGTTGAGCATCGCCTCGCGTTCGAGCCAGCGCACCAGCTTGCGCGGCGGGCGTCTGGGATTGCAGACGCTGCCGCGCGCGACCTTCTCGGTCAGGTCCTGGATCGACTTCGACCAGTAGTGGTTGATGCGCAGTCTCGAATAGCAGAGCGCGCTCGCCTCGCCGCGCACGCGCGGCGGCCGACGGCTCTCGTCGAGGACCTCGCCGAGCCAGAGGCTCCTCGGCTTGTGGATGTTGTACTTCCGAACGAGGCGGGGATTGACGATCGACTTGCCGTCCTGCGCCCATCCGGAGACGTAGTCGGGCTTGCCGGGGACGTCGGCGTGGTCGAAGTCGTCGGCGATCGCCGCGTCGTGATCGAGGCAGCGGGTATAGGCCTCGACGACGGGTAGGGCGGGGCGCAGGGCGTGGCCCGAGGATCCGAAGAGCACCCAGTAGACGAAGATCGACGCGACGTCGCGATAGTCGGCGAGGACGCTCGGCAGATCGCCTCCCTCGGGCGAAAAGAGGAACTCGTCGAGATCGATGAAGGCGATCCAGCGGGCGTGCATGCGCTGGCGCGCGATGCAGTCGTCGTAGGCGTGCCGCTGGCCGCGGCCGTTCCAATCGGTCAGCGTGACGAGGCCGCGCCGCAGCCAGGGCGCCAGCACCTCGAGGTAGTCATCGCTGCTGTCGTCGTTGTAGAGGTAGAAATGCCCGACCCCGACGCCGGCATGGAAGCTGAGCCATTCGCCCAGGTAGCGCGCCTCGTCCTTGAAGATCGCGCAGACGGCGAGCTCGTGGCGGAAGCGCTGGCGCCGATCGCGCAGCCGGGCGATGCCGCGTCCGAAGCGGGAGACGAGCGGCTCGGCGAGGGTTTCGAGGCGGGTCTCGACGTGGGAAGAAGCCATCTTCAGGCCCTCATGATGCCGGGGGCTCGAGGGGATAGCCGAGGGCCTCGAAGTCCTCGCGGTACAGCTCGCGGACGAGCGCTCGCAGCGCGGGTGTATAGAAGCTCGCCTGCTTCCCGTCGGCGGCGCGGAGCGGGCGTCCATCGGCGTGGCCGATCAGCGCGTCGACCTTGGGCGAAGGCTCGATCCCCCGGCGAAGCAGCAACGCGCGCATCTGCGCCGAATACGTCTCGAAGCGGATCACCTCGTCGTATTTCTCGAGCGGCAGCAGCATCAGCTTGCGCTGCAGATCCCAATGCGGATCGGCTGCGAGCCCGCCGCCTTCGAGCCAGTGCAGGAACTGCGCGAAGCCCGCCGGCGAGATCTCGTAGGATCCGAAGGCCTCGACATATTTCGACTTCGCGAATTTGTTCATGAACGCGGAGAGGACGCGCGAATAGGGATCGCGAACGACGACCACGAAGCTCCAGCGTCCGAGCTCCGGCCAACAGGTCCAGGGCATCTTCTCGAGATGCAGCGAGGCGAGCTTCGCGTCGCGCTCGTGGGCCTCGATGCCCGACTCGAGCTGATGGAGCAGGACGACGCTCGTCGAGTTGGCGTTCTTCTTGATCCGATTGAAGGCGATGCCGAGCTCGCGGTACACCGCGACGTGCCGGAGCGCGGCGGGATTCGCGACCCCCGCGCCGAAGCGGCGCTCGACGAGGGCGGGGACCACGGCGCGATTGAGCGCCCGCGTGGCGGTGTCGCTCCAGCGTCGGATCCGGGTTCGGAGGCCCGACATCGACCGCGCTCCACTTCGTCTCCCGGCGGCGACCTCGGCTTCGATCAAAGCCGATTTCCCTCGCGCGCAGCGCCATGACGCGCGAACACCGCCGCGGACTCTTCGGCGTCGCGCACGAGATGAGCCTCGACGCGCTTGCGGTCGGCCTCGTCCAGCTTCCGGCCCGCGCCGAGCTTGGCGAGGACTTCGAGGTCGTAATAACGCACGGCGTTGCAGAGCACGAAGAGCTCGTCGACGAGATCGACCGTACCCGCCGGCGACGTGATGTCGCAGATGTTGTCCGAGCCGACCCGGACATGGACGCCCGACGCCAGCATCTCGAGCACGCGCGCGATCGAATTGCAGGTCGGGGAGGCGAATTGCCGGACCTGGCGCATGCTGATGGCCGCGGAGGGGCAGCAGATCACGCCGATGTTCAGCTCGGCCAATCCCTCGATCAGCGCGCGGAAGCGGTCCTCCGGATAGACCGACGGCGAGATGACGTGCATCAGCCAGATCCGGGGCTCCTCGCTGCGATCGACCGGGATCGCGAGCTCCCGGGCGATCCGGATCACGCGCTCCGTGCCGTCCTCGACCGCCAGGTTCTGCTGGTCGACGTGGAGATGGACGGGTTTGTCGCGCGAGGCCCCCAGCGCGATGATGCGGCGGCAGCTCTCGTCGAAGCCGACGTGCTCGGGATAGGCGGCGCGATCGTCGCGCTCGGGCAGCGAGCCGAGGAAATCCGCCCGGCGCGAGGCCTCCTCGATGAGCGACCAGCGGCGCGGCTCGTCGTCGCGAAAGCCCAGCGGCGAATAGGCGCCGACCCGGAAATCGATGCGGTCACGGAGGTCGCGTTTGAGCTGCAGCAGGCCGTCGAGGGCGCTCTGGCCGACGCGGTCGTCGGTCACGTCGACGACGGTATCGGCCCGCGTCGTGCCGACTTCGATCATCAGCTCGAGATAGCTCTGGACCCGCTCGCGGAGCGCGGTCGGCTCGTAGCAGGCGCTGTCGTGGACGAGCGGGATCAGCGAATGCTTCCGGGCGAGCGAGAGATGAGAGGCGGCCGAAGCCTCCTGGCGCAGCAGCTCGAGCGTCGCCTCGAAGGTCCCGGACCGGTCGATGTGCAAATGGGCGTTGAAGAGGCCCCCGAGCGCGGCGATCCGCTCGCGGAGGCTCCGGAAATAGGGCGTCGTCGGACGCTGCGCGGCTCCGACGGCGGATTCGACTCGACCACCGCCGGGCGTCATGACTTCCGCTCGCGCTGCACCACCCGCAGCATCGATTCGCGCTGGGCGAACCATTCGGCCGAGTGTTCGCAGCTCGCGTACTCCTCGAAGTAGGGGCCGCCGATCGTGAAGTGGACGTTGCTGGCTGCCGGCTCCGGGGCGTCGTAGCCGACGAGGTGGTTCCAGGCGTGGGGCAGCTCGCCGATCTGCTCGTCGCCGTCGAGCCATTTGAACTGGTGGAGCTGCAGGCCCGTGGCCGTATTGACGTATTCGGGGGTCAGCGCGCGGCAACGCGCGTTGTTGAACAGCATCACGCTCGACCAGTTCTTCTTGCCGTAGCCGGTCTGCGGCTGGTCGAGGAACTTGACGGCCTCTTTCGGCACGTGGACGTGCTGGACGCACATCACCGCATATCGATCGTCGCGCAGGGCCCAGAGCTTCGCGACGTCGTCGCGGACGAGCATGTCGGAGTCCATGAAGAGAGACCAGCCGGCGTAGTCGCTCAGGTAGGGCGTCAGGAAGCGCGAGAACGAAAAGTCCGTCGACTGGAGCGCATGCCGCTCCCGCCACATCAGCGCTCCGAGGTTGTCGAGCGCCAGGGGCACGAAGGCCACGGGCTCGCTCGCATGCGACATGATGCTGTGGGTCAGCACATGCCAGGCGACGGTTTCGCGAGGATCGAAGCCGATGAAGATCCGGATCATTCTGGAATCCCTGCCGAGTTGGGGGGCAAGGCGAAGCGTGGGCGATCGATGCCTCTGCGAGAACGGGCTTATCCTACACGCCGCAGTCGTTTGTCGCCGCGCCGATCTCGCCGATCCGCCGCGGAATCGATCCCCATCCGCCTCGCCAACGCGAGGATCGCGTCGGCCTGCCGCTTCGACGCCGGCTCCGGGGAATCCTCGATCGAGTCCGCCATCGCCGCCCGCTGGAGCGGCGCGTAGCGGGATTGGAGCGCCTGGGCCTTCGCCAGCGCGGGGCCGAGCTGCTCGGGGCGTTCGATGACCTGACCCAGCGCGAAATGCGCGAAGTCCTCCCGGCTCTGCCAGTCGATGCCGTGGGCGTTCACGAAGATGCAGGGCCGCGGGCTCCGCAGGAATTCGTAGACCTGGCTGCTGGCGTCCCCGACGTAGACCGACGCCGCCTGGGTATAGGTCATGTCGATCGAGCGGACGCTGCCGCGATCGATTCGGACGTTCGCCGCCGAGGACCGGACCCTCGGCGGACCCTTCAGCTTCACGTGCGGCGCCACGACGAAATTCCAGTCGACGAGCCCCTCCATCGCCCGAACCAGCGCCTCGCCCATCCCGGGCCAGCTCGATAGATCGGGCCGCGCGTGCGGGTTGTAGAGCACGACGGGCCGATCGTCGGCGAAGAGCCTCTCCGGAGGCCGGATCAGCTCGAATTTCGCATAGCCGGCGACGACGACGCTGGCCTCGTTCCCGAGCCCCGCGGCGATCAGACGGCGGCGGTCCTTCTCGCCGCCGACGAGCGAGAGCTCGAATCGCTCGAGCCGCCGGTCGTCGATGCGCGTCGCAGCGTCGCCGACGCCGTGGCGGATGCGGACGAGCGCGCCGCGAAAACGGGGATCGTCGCGCAGGCGCGTGCTCGTCGACTCCGTCGTGACGAGGATCGGGTAGCGGCGGTAGAGCCGGCGGTAGAGGATCTGGACGAGCTTGCGCGAGGGGAGGGCGAAGAGTCCGTCGCTCAGGCCGGCCGGTATCCAGACGACGTTCAGCGATCGCTCCGGGTCGTAGCTTCGGATGAACCGGATGCCCGCGCGGCTGGGGCAGAGGACGTCGACGGCCACGCCCGGCCGGCGTGCGAGCTCGAGGGCGGCCGGGATCCAGTGCAGGTGTTGATGGGACTGAGCGAGCGCGAGGAATCCGATCCGCATACGCCTCCCGAGCACGCTCCCATAGCTCAACCCGCTCGATCCGACCCCTCGCCGATTGTCCGGCCCCTCGCCGATTGTCGGCGCAGTCGCCTGCCGTAGACTCGCGGCGTGGACGCTGGTCGACCGACGCATTGGGGCGAATATCTCGATCTGCTGCGCTGGCTCATCCCCGACGTATTTCGTCATGCGCGGGGCAAGCTGATCGCGATGCTGCTCTTGTCGGGGATCGGCGTCGGGCTGCGGGCGGCCTCCGCCGCGGTGATCGTGCTCTTCGTCGATGCGCAGCAGAAGGGGCGGGGAGCCGAGCTCCTCGGCGTGGTGCTGCCGTCGCAGCCGACGCTCGCGAACCTCGCGCTCTGGGGCGGCGCGGGGCTGATCTTCGCCGCCGGTGCGGTCTGGGCGTCGTATCGCGGCGACCGGCTGATCTACGAGCTGGCCCGGACATATGTGGAAGGCCGCTCGCGCAGCGTGCTGCGGTTCGTCGCAGCGGGCGGCGCGTTGACCGGCGCGCAGTCCGGCGTGGAGGGCGATGCGCGAGCGGGCACGAAGCCGGCCGCCCGCTTGATCTCGGGGAGCAGTCTGCAGCTGGTGCGCGTCGTGATCGCCGCGCTGTCGATCGTCCTCCCCGCGATCACCGGTCTGGCGGCCGTCGCCGTCCTCTTCGCGACCCAGGCCCTCTTGACCGCGATCCTGATTCCGATCGGGATCGGCTATGCCGTGCTGCTCGGCCGCATCCAGCGCCGGACGCTCCGCGACGTCGAGCGCCGCATCGACGCCCACCGCAACAGCCGCCGCGATGCGGCGCGGATGCTCCATCTGCTCGAACGCCAGCGCTTTCCCGCCGGCGGCGAGCCCCGCTGGCTCGTCGACTACCCCGACCGCTCCTGGCTGGCGCAGTCGCTCGACGCCTATCGCAGCGCGGTCTTCGCAAAGCGCAGGATCGGTTACCTCGGCGAGCTCTTCCAGGCGCTCTCGCTGCTCCTGATCCTGCTCGTCTTCGGCAGCGTGATCGCGACCGAGGGGGCGTCGTGGACCGTTCTGATGACCTACGCGGTCGCGTTGGGTTATGCGGTCCGTTCGCTCGTCAGCGCTTCGGGATTCGTGACGGCCGTCAATCGCGGGCTGCCGAAGGTGCGCCGCTATCTGGGCTTCCTGCGCGCCCATCCGGTGCTCACGCGCGGGAGCGCGGAACGGCCGGCGGGGCCGATCGAAGCGGAGATCGCGCTCACGGTCGCGGCGCCCGGGCTCCCGGGCGGTCCGGGTCGCCTCGCGCTGCGGGCCGGCGAGCCGGTCCTCTGTCTGCATCCGACGCCGCTGGCGAACGTCTCGCTCGAGGGCTTCTGCCGCGCACTCGCCAACGGGGATCCGCAGCGCGCTGCGGCGTTCGAGCAGGAGCTCGTCTCGGTTCAGGGTTTCGGGGCGCTCCCCGAGCGCCGAGCGCTGGAGCATCTGCCGCCCCATGCGGAGCAGGAGGTCCAGTGGCGTCGCGCGCAGGCCGTGCTCGAGATGCTCGGGGTCGGCGCCGAATTCGACGCGGCGATCGGTGATCCCGAGCGCGCCCTCACGAGCGCGGACGACGAGCGGCTGAGCCCCGCGCTCCGGCTCGGCCTGCGGCTGTTGCCTGCGCTGCTCTCGTCCCGTCGGCTGGTCGTCCTCGATCACGAGACGGTCGAGCGGCTCGAGCCGCTGCATCGATCCCGGCTCTTCGATGCGCTCGCCGACCGGATCGTGATGCTCGCGGCGGTGCAGGCGCCGAAGACCCTCGTCCCCGACGTCTGCGCCGCGCTCGTCGTCGATCTCGAGGCCGTGCGGGGATTCGGCGGGCTCGATTGGTTCGACGCCGTCGCCCGCCCGGCCGTCGCCGGCTGGGGAGCGGCGCCCGCCTACGTCGAGGAGACCGACGAGGGTCCGTCCTTCGAGGACGACGACGACGACGAATGAGACCGCCCGGACGAACGCCGCGGTTCGCTCCCGAGGCCGTGCAGAGCGAGGAGCTGGCCTCGCTTCGCCTCGAGTCGCGCGAGGATCTCGAAGACGGAACCGGCACCGATGAGCTGTGCGATGCGCGCGCCGATCCGCGCAC
>CAUJGH010000210.1 GCA_963169575.1 Myxococcota bacterium
ATGCCCGATCGATCGAGACCCTGTCGGAATGGGCGGATCTCGAGGGTCACCTGCAGGAACGCGAGTTCGCCCGGCTCGCCGCGCTGGTTGTCGGGCGACTCGGGCCGCTCCTGCGCGAAGACCCCGAGGCGGCCTTCTGGATCGGCCGCGCCCGGAGCCTGCAGCAGCGAATCGAGGGTTCGGCGAACTAAGAAGGCGAATGGGACGCCGGACGTCCGTGTACGATCAGGGCGGCGCCGAACACCACGAGGGCGACGCCGATCCACTGCGCCTCGGACAGATCCAGCGCAACCCGGGCATTGAGCCGCCAATGCTCGATGACGGCGCGGCCGATTCCGTTCAGCACCAGATACTCGCCCATCAAAGACCGGCTCTTCCTGCGTCGCAGCCAGAGATAGGCGCTGACCGGCAACAGCCACAGCGTTTCGTAGAGCATCGTCGGATGAACGGGGTAGTCGACCGGAGGAAGCCCTTGCGGGAAGGCGACGCCCCAGGGCAGGTCCGTCGCGCGCCCGTAGTCGTCGCCGACCAGGAAGCAGCCGATCCGGCCGATGGCCTGGCCGACGGCCAGCGAGATCGCCGAGGCGTTCGCAAAGGGCAGCGCGGGGACACCGAGCGTCCGACATCCGATGTATCCGCCGAGCGCACCGCCGATCAGGCCGCCATAGAACACCAGGCCGCCTCGCGAAAAGAGCGAGGCGAAGAAGGGGACGCCCTCGCGCCACCAGAAATCGACGGCGTAATAGAGCTTCGCGCCGAGTACGCCGCCGAGCATGATGTAGATGAGCAGGTTCGCCGCGGCCTCGGGGTCGAGGCGTTCTTCACGCATGCGGGGAAGCGCGATCCAGTATCCGACGAGAAAACCGATCGCCATCATCGCGCCGAAGCTGCTGATGGGCCATCCGAGGATCGGGAGTTCGAAGAGGATCGGGTACATCGCGCCTCGCGTGGCGCGCACGGTACGCGACGCGATCCATCCGGGCAATCGCACGACCGGTGCGTGGCTCCCGTGTCGGGGCCCCGGTATTCTCGCAGCGCACAGCCAGCCGGTGGGCGAGGAGAAACAGACGAGATGCGCTCGCGTCCGCACCAGGATCCGGCCGGCCTTTCCGGCTCTCCGACGCAGGCCGCCATCGCCATTCGGCGCGTGGCGACCTGGGGGCTCCCGATCCTCGCCGGACTGATGATCCTCGATGGGCCGGTGTGGGAGCGGATGCGTTCTCCGGCAAACGACGTCGCCGAAGACGCGATCGAGGCGACCCGTCCCGCCGTTCGCGCGGCGCTCGGTGCCCATCTTCGAAGCCGTCATGCGCCGCTCTCCCGCGAGGAGCAGGATCGCGTCGTCGAGGCCGTGCTGCGCGGGAGCCGCAGGCACGGTCTCGATCCCTACCTCGTGACGGCGGTCTTGTTGGTCGAGAGCGATGCCCGGCCGTGGGCCGAGAGCGGGAAGGGGGCGATCGGCTTGATGCAGGTGATGCCGCACATGGCGGCCCAGCTCGATCTCGCCGGCAATCTGTCGACGATCGAGAGCAACATCGAGGCGGGCTGCTTCATCCTGGCCGACAACATTCGCCGTCTGGGAGAGGAGCGCGGCATCTCGTCCTATTTCTGGGGCCGCCAGATCCGCGGGGTCGCCTACCTCGAGAAGGTCCAGCGCGCGCGAGCACGGGTACGCGACGCGAGTCCGTCCTGAATGGCGACGGGGCTGCGCCGCCGCGAAGGGCAGGTCGCCCTCTCCGATCGAGGCGAGCGGTACGCCTACGCCTGGCTCCCCCCGGATCCGCGTCGCGTCCTGATCCTGGTCCACGGTTATGCGGAACATTCGGGGCGCTACGAAGAGATGGCGGCCCATTTCGCCGCACGGGGATTCGCGGTGCATGCCTACGATCAGGCGGGCCATGGCCGCACGCAGGGGCCGCGCGGCCATGTCGATCGATTCGAGCGACTCCTCGACGAGCTCGCGAGCTTCGTCGAAAAGGTCCGATCCGAGCATCCCGGTCTTCCCGTCGTCCTCGCCGGACACAGCATGGGCGGTCTCGTCACCGCGGCGACCGCGGCGTTCCGTCGACCGGACGTCGACTGGATCGTGCTCTCGGGAGCACTGCTCGAGCTCGAGACGACGGGTTCGCGAAGCCGCCGCGTGCAGCTCTTCGCGGCTCGTGTCCTCTCTCGTCTCGCACCGTGGGTCGGCCTGTCGACGGGGCTCGATCCGGCGGGACTGTCGCGGGATCCCGAGGTCGTTCGCCGCTATCTCGAAGATCCGCTCGTCGAGGACCGCATGAGCGCGCGCTTCGCGACGGGGCTGTTCGAGACGGTCGCGCGCGTGCGCGGTGCCGCGGACCGGGTCGAGAAGCCGATCCTCATCCTGCACGGCGAAGCCGACCCGATCTGTCCCGTGGCGGGAAGCCGACGATTTCACGCGGGCCTTTCGCCTGCGATCGCCGAGCGCAGCCGACTTTCGGTCTATCCTTCGCTGCGTCACGAGATCTGGAACGAGCCGGAGCGCGAGGCGATCTGGCAGGACATGCTCGACTGGCTCGATGCCTGAATCCGGCCTGATCCGGGGATGGGTAGCGTCGGTCGATCGACGAGGAGGTGGGGTGGACGGGTTGACGCATCTCGATGCGAAGGGGCGAGCGCGCATGGTCGACGTGGGCGCCAAGCCGATCAGCCGGCGAATCTGCATCGCGCGCGGCTCCGTGCGCATGCTGCCCGAGACGCTCGCCAGGATCGTCGACGGGCGGATCGCGAAGGGAGACGTGCTCGCGACGGCGCGCATCGCCGGCATCCAGGCAGCGAAGCGGACCGCGGAATGGATTCCCCTGGCGCATCCGATGCCGCTCGATGCGGTCGAAGTCATGCTCGAGCCGGCACCGGATGGAAGCGGTCTCTCGATCGAGGCGCGCGTGCTCGCCCATTGGCGCACCGGCGTCGAGATGGAGGCGCTCGTCGCCGTCGGGGCCGCGGGCCTCACCGTCTACGACATGTGCAAGGCCGTCGACCGGGGCATGACGGTCGATGCGATTCGATTGGTCGCGAAGCAGGGTGGCAAGAGCGGGGGCTTCGTGCGCGAGGGGGAAGGCGAGATCGAATGGTCGAGCG
>CAUJGH010000211.1 GCA_963169575.1 Myxococcota bacterium
TCGAGCGCCTCGAGGCGCGCGAGCAGCGCCGCCGTCGTCGGATCGTTGGACATGCGGTCCTCTCCCTCGTGCGCTCGTGAGAGCGCCCCCCGATCATTTCCCCTGGCGCGCGCTCCGGGCCCCGGCCGCCTCGGCGGCGCCGATGGCATCGGCTAGCCTCGCGCAGCCGCGCGGACCGGCGCAACGGCGGCCTCGGCTGCCGCCCGGCCGGACGGCAGCCCCGGCGGAGCTCGAACCGAACGCGAACCCCGATCGAACCCGTGGCAATCCAAAGCCCGCGCCATCCCAAGGAAGCCCCTCCATGCCCGGCCCCCTCGACGGCCTCCGCATCGTCGACCTGACGACGATGGCCTCCGGTCCCCTCGCGACCTCGATCCTCGCCGACCAGGGCGCCGACGTGATCAAGGTCGAGGCGCCCGGCAAGGGCGACGCGCTGCGCACGATCGGCCCGAGCCGCGGCGGCCTCTCCGCCCTCTTCACCAGCCTGAACCGCAACAAGCGATCGATCGCGATCGATCTCCATCAGCCCGCCGGCGTCGCCCTGCTCGATCGCCTCGTCGCCCGCGCCGACGTCTTCGTCCAGAACTTCCGCCCCGGCGCGGTCGAGCGCATGGGCATCGGCGCCGAGCGCTATCGCGGCCTCCATCCCGAGCTCGTCTACGTCTCGATCAGCGGCTTCGGCGATCGCGGCCCGATGGTGCGGCGCGGCGTCTACGACTCGCTCATGCAGGCCTACGTCGGCGTCGCGACCCATCAAGCCAACCTCGAGACCGGCGAGCCCGAATTCGTCCGCAGCGTCGTCTGCGACAAGGGCACCGCGATCCAGACCTCCCAGCTCATCACCGCCGCCCTGCTCGCCCGGGCCCGCGGCGCCGGCGGCCAGCACCTCAAGATCTCGATGCTCCACGCGAGCCTCGCCTTCCTCTGGCCCGACGGCATGCAGAACTACACCCTCCTCGGCGAAGGCGTCTCGGCGCCGCTGCTGAAGTCGGCGCTGCCGATGATCCGCCCCACGGCCGATGGCCGCATCGCGATCAGCTACATCCAGGACCGCGAGTTCGCCGCCCTCTGCCGCGCGATCGGCCGCGAGAATCTCGCCCGCGATGAGCGCTTCGAGAAGGCCGATCCCCGCGCACGCCATGGCCGCGAGCTGCAGGCCCTGCTCGACGAGACGCTCCGCCGCTACACGACCGCCGAGCTGCTCCGCCTGCTCGCCGAAGCCGACGTCCCGCACGCGACCGTCGGCGATCCGGCCACCATCCACCTCGATCCCCAGGTCGTCGCGAACGAGCTCGTCTTCGAGATGGACCACCCCGCCGCCGGCCGCCTCCGCCAGCCCAGGCCGCTCGGAGATTTCGAGAAGACACCGGTCTCGGTGCGGCGCGGCGCGCCGCGCCATGGGGAGCACGGGCGCGAGATCGCGGCGGAGGCGGGGCTTACGGGGGAGGAGATCGAGGGGCTGGTCGGCGCGCGAGTGCTATGCGAGGCCGGGGCCTGAGCGAGCGGATCGCCCTCTCGAGCGCACGCAGGCCCCCTCCCACCCACCTACTTTTCAGGTCATATCACCTCAATTCCAGGTGGACACGATCTGAATCGAATAGGCTTGGAACAAAGCATGAATGGAAAACGATGCCGAGAGGGATTATCGGCAATGCGAGCGCGGAGAAGGTGTTGATCGACCTCGAAATCGACGACTCGCCGATCCCCGCCCGCCGCCGCGCCGGGCCGATCAGCCCCCCGCGATCCCGACCCCGCGATCGATGACCTCGCTCGCCACCCGCTCCGACAGCTCGCGCTCGTCCCACCAGGACATCTGCAGCTGCTTCGCCCGTCGGAAGTAGAGCTGGATGTCGTATTCGATCGTGAAGCCGACGCCGCCCCAGACCTGCTGACACATCGCCGTGACGTCGCGATAGGCGTGGCCCATGAAGAGCTTCGCGAGGGGGGCGAGGCGCGCGACGTCCTGGCCGACGGAGCGGCGCCAGGCCGCTTCGTAGACGAGCGTCGTGCCGCCCTCGACCTGGGTGAGACCGTCGGCGAGGTAATGCGAAATGGCCTGGAAGGCGCCGATCGGCTTGCCGAACTGCTCGCGGGTCTTGGCGTATTCGACGGTCATGTCGAGGGCGCGGCGAGCGCCGCCGGCGGCCTGGGCCGCGGCGAGGATGCAGCCGTCGAGCATGACGTCCTGCCAGGTCGTCCAGCCCGTGCCGGCGCCGCCGATGCGATCGGCCTCGGCGACGCGGACGCCGTCGAAATCGACGCGATAGGTCGAGCGCGAGCCGAGATCGTGGATCTGCGAGAGCGTGACGCCCTTCGCCCGCGGATCGACCAGGAAGAGATCGATGTCGGCCTCGCCCTCGCCCGTCCGGGCGAGCACGACGAGGCGCTCGGCGGCGCGGGCGAAGGTGACGTGGAGCTTCGTGCCCGAGAGCGCGAAGCCATCGCCCGACTTCGCGGCGCGCAGCTGGACGCCCTTCGCCGCGAAGCTGCTCCGCGGCTCGAGCCAGGCCGGCGTCAGGATCGCGTCGCCCGAGGCGATGCGCGGAAGCCAGGCGCGCTGCTGGGCGTCGCTGCCGGCGCGGACGAGGGCGCCGGCGGAGAGCACGGCGGATTCGAGATGCGGCGTCGGGGCGAGCGCACGGCCGAGCTCTTCGTGGAGGATCGCCGCTTCGAGGGTCGTCTGGCCGCCGCCGCCGTGGGCCTCGGGGATCAGGATGCCGACGAGGCCCTGCTCCCCGAGCTGCTTCCAGAGGCCATCGGGAACGCCGCGTTCGTCGTTCTCGAATGCGCGCACGACCTCGACGGGGGCGTGCTCCATGCAGAGCGCGCGCACCATGTCGCGGAGGATTCCGTGCTCTTCGGTGAAGTCGAGATCCATTGCCTAGCGCTCCCTCGGCGCGCCGCGCGCGCCCGCCCTCTCGCCCCTGCCGCCCGCGATCAGGGCTTCCAGTCGTCGCCCTTCAGCGTCCACGGATTCGCTGCCTCGGTCTCCGGGATGGCGATCCGCGCCTCGCACGAGACGCAGCTCTTCGTGCCCGCCGTCAGCTCGATCTTGACGTCGACCCAGCCGGTGCTCTTCGCGCCGCGGGCGACCTTCGTCACCTGTCCGGCGAACTTCATCGTGTCGCCCGGATAGACCGAGTCCTTCATGCGGAACTTGATCCGGCCGAGGCGGCCCTTCGGGCCCGTCCAATCGGTCAGGTAGCGCTCGAACCAGGCGGCCAGGTTCGGCGTGTTCATGATGATGTCGTCGAGGCCGTTGTTGCCGGTCGCGAACTTGTAGTCGTGGTGCTGGGGGCGCCAGTCGCGGCTCGCCACCGCGCCGAGCACGACCGTCACCGGCTTCACGAACTTCTCGAGGACCGGGATGTCCATCCCTTCCTTCACGTCGCCGAGCATCAGATTCGTCGCCATGTCGTCTGTCTCCGTCCGCCGCGCGCGCGGCGCTCGATCAATTGCGGTTGTAGCCGAAGCCCGTGTAGCGCTCTTCCGCGCAGAGCTCGCCTCGCTGGTTGACGACGCGCACGCCGAAGTCCCAGAAGCGGCCGGTGCCGAGCTTCGTGGTCTTGAGCGGCGAGACCGAATAGAGGATCTGTGTCGTGGTCAGCACGTCGCCCGGCC
>CAUJGH010000212.1 GCA_963169575.1 Myxococcota bacterium
CGAACGAACAAGGTCGTCTCGCTCTGGATGGGCGGAGAACGCAAGCGCTTTTGCACGAACACAGTGATGGCAGTTACTGGCTCGACCGTTCCGAACCACGACGAGATTCGAGAGTTCCTAGACGGAGTCGTCTTCTACAACTTCGTACAAGAGGGGCTGAGTGGACCGCGCGTCAAGCCTACGAGTAGGCAGTGGCGGGATTCCCAGGCGCCTTTCCTCGAGGTCCTCCAAGAACACTCGCCCGCGCGAATCCTTGTGCTCGGGAAAAGGCTTTGGGCGCATTTACCAACTGCAGATCGATCAGGTCCAACACTCAAGACCCAACGAGATACGCAGGTCACGTCGATCTATCGGACTCGAATCGGCGAGGCAATTGCCGGCTTCATGCACCACCCTTCAAGCGGTTTCAGCAGTTTCCGGTGGAGTCCAATGGTTCAAGAACTCTTCGCCGCTGCCGGATAGTCAGCAGACGAAGCATTTCCATTTCGGCGCGCCTGTCCATCAAACCGCATCCGGATTCGCCGCAATCTCCTCCGGCACCGGATGCCGAAACAGCTCCGAAGCATTCCGCCAAGCAATCCTCTCGATCTCCTCCTTCGGAAACCCCCCAATCTGCGACCAGACGATCGACTGCGTATCCGGCCACGTCCCATCCTGATGCGGATAGTCCGACTCCAGCAGCAGATGATCGACGCCGATGTGATGTCGCTGCTCGAGGCCCGCGAGATCGTCGATCGTGCAGAACCAGAAATTCCGCTGCATGACCTCGCGCGGCGTCATCGCAATGCCTTCCCAGGTTCCGAAGATGCGCTGGTAGCGCGCGACGTGGTCGAGGCGATCGAGCAGGCCCGCGACCCAGCCGATGCCGCCCTCCGAGAGACAGATCTTGATGTTCGGGAAGCGCACGGGGATCTTCGAATAGAGCCAATCGATCGCGGCGAACATGGCCCAGCCGAAGAACAGCACGCCGACCGTATCCGAGGGCGCGCCGGAGGAGGTCGTCGGCGCGGTCGAGGACGAGCCGACGTGCAGGCAGCTCACCGTCCCCGTCTCCTCGCAGGCGGCCATGAAGGGATCCCAGTAGCCGGTATGCCGCGACGGGAGGCCGAGGCGCTCCGGGAGCTCGGGGAAGGTCACGGCCGAGCAGCCGCGCTTCGCGTTCGCGCGGATCTCGGCGGCGCCCTCGATGGGATCGAGCAGCCAGGGGAGCTGGAGCGGGATGATGCGGCCGGGGTAGCTGCCGGCCCATTCTTCGTGATGCCAGTCGTTGGCGGCGCGGACGACGGCGCGGGCGAGCTCGCGGTCGGGGACGCCGAGCTGATAGCGCTGGCCGGCGAAGCCCGGGAGCGACGAGGGGAAGCAGACCGACGCATAGACTCCATTCAGGTCCATGTCGTGGATGCGGGCGTGGATGTCCCAGGCGCCGCGGCGCATCTCGTCGAAGCGTGCGGGATCGAAGGTTCGCTGGTGGAGCGGCTTTCCGACGACGGCGTTGAGTCCGACTTTGTGGTGTTTGACGCCGTTCCAGAGCCAGTATTCGCTGCGGCCGTCGTCTTCGGTCAGGACGCGGGGCGCTTGATCCGCGAAGCGTTTCTCGACGCGGCCCTCGAACATGTGGGGCGGCTCGACGAGATGATCGTCGACGGAGATCAGCGTCGTGAAGCGCTTCTGGCGCGGGGGATCGGGCAGCCAGTCGATCTTCTCGGGCTTGGCGCCGGCCTTGAAGAAGCCCTTTTTCGTCTCGATCTCGTCGAAGGTGATGGAGCCGGCCACGCTAGTTCTCCAGGACGATCACGCCGCGGGTGACGCGCCCGTGGTGCAGATCGTCGAGCGCCCGGGGCGCCTCGTCGAGGGTGTATCGGGTATCGAGGATACCCGCGAGATCGAGGCGGCCCTGCATGCAGAGCTCGACGAACTCGGGCAGATGGCGGCGGGGATGGACGGAGCCGCCGAAGGTCCCCGTCAGCGTGCGATGGCGCAGCAGCGCGCTCGTCTCGACGCGCAGCTCGACGGAGCCCATCGCGCGGCCGATGACGACGACCGTCGCCCCGGGCCGCGTCGCGGCGATCGCCTGCTCGAGGGTTCCGGGGACGCCGACCGCATCGAAGGCGTAGTCCGCGCCGCGGCCGCGCGTCACGTCCTGGACCGCCCGGACGACGTCGTCGACCGACGCATCGACGGCATGGGTCGCGAAGCCGAGCTCGACGGCCTTGCGCGCCTTGCGGGCGATCCGGTCGACGGCGACGACCGTCGTCGCGCCCCGGAAGCGCGCGCCCATCATCGTCGAGAGGCCGACGCCCCCCGAGCCGATCACGACGACGCTCGAGCCCGGCTCGACCTTCGCGCGGTGGATCGCGGCGCCGAGGCCGGTCGTCACGCCGCAGGCGAGCCCGCAGACGATCTCGAGCGGCGCGTCGTCGCGGATCTTCGTGACGAAGCGCTCGGGGACGACGGCGTACTCGGCGAACGAGCCCTGATAGTGGAGGGTATGGATCGGCTCGCCGCCCTTCGAGAGGCGCGTCGTGCCGTCGAGCATCTTGCCCGTGAACATCGGCGCGCCTTCGCAGAGCGCCGGATCGTCGCGCAGGCATTGGAAGCATTCTTCGCAGGGACCGATGATCGAGCAGACGACATGATCGCCCGGGCGCAGACCGCGCACGCCGGGCCCGACCTCGACGATGACGCCGGCGCCTTCGTGGCCCAGCACGATCGGGAACGGGACGGGCACGTTGCCCGAGCTGAAGTTGAGGTCCGTATGGCAGACGCCGACCGCCGCGATCCGCAGCTTGACCTCGCCTTCGAGCGGCTTCGGGTCGTCGATCTCCTCGACGGCGATCTTGCCCGGCCCGCGGCAGACGACGGCTCTCATGATTGCCCCGCGCGCAGGATCCGCCCGGGCCGCGCTTTCAGCTCGCCCACGAGCGAGCGGCCGTTCTCCGTAATCGCGACGCCGTTGACGAAGACCCATTCGATGCCCTTCGGCTGATCGGCGATGAGCCGCTCCTCGTCGCCCGGGAGATCGCGCACGCGGCGCAGCGGCCCGGGATCGAGGGTCTCGAGGTCGAAGACGACGAGATCGGCGGCGGCGCCCGCGGCGAGGCGGCCGCGATCTGCGATGCCGAAGAAGTCGGCGAGCTCGCTCGTCAGCTTCTGGATCGCGCGCTCGAGCGTGAAGACGCCGCGATCGCGGACCCAATGGGCGAGCAGCTCGGTCGGCATGTTCGCGTCGCAGAGCTGGGCGACGTGGGCCCCGGCGTCCGACTGGCCGAAGATCGCGCCGGGCTGGCGCATCAGATCGGCGACGGGGCCGTCTTCGTCGTTCGAGAGCACGACGAGGAAGCGCGTCTCGAGATCGTCGGCGAGGGAGAGATCGCAGAGGACGTCGATCTCGCTGCAGCCCCGCTCGCGGGCGATCGATGCGACGTCCCGCCCGATCAGCGCTTCATGCTGCTTCGTCTCGGCGACGACGAACTTCTCCCAGACGACCGGCGGCTTGACGTCCGGGACCTGCTGGACGGCCTCGGCGCGCCATTCCGGATCGCGGTAGAAGCGCGGGAACTCCGAGACCGGATGGCCGAGCAGCTCGAGGAAGATCGGGACCGTCCGGAAGTAGTACGGATTGTCCATCTTGAACTGGAGCTTGAGGGGCAGGCAGGTGATCTGCGGATGAACGTCCGCGCCGCCGGCGACGCCCTCGGCATGGGTCTTCATCATGCCGCGGTAGTCGGTCTCGGGATAGGTCGTCAGCATCGGCGTCCAGGAGAGCGGGCGACCGATCTGCGGCTGGATCGCGTAGCTGTCGCGCCAGGAGACGGGCGCGCCCGGCGCATACGAGATCGCGCCCCGGCCGAGCTCGCCGAGCACGCTCGCGAGGGCGACGAACTCGGCCTTCGTCCCATTGCGCGAGGGGACGGGCAGGCCGCGATCGCCGCGATGGTTCGCGGAGAAGCTCGACGCGAAGCCGACGGCGCCCGCGCGCATGCTCTCGGCGACGACCTCGCGCATGCGCTCGATCTCGTCGGGCGTCGCCTCGCGCTCGTAGCCCGCGTCGCCCATGACCCAGAGGCGAACGGGGCTGTGGCCGACATAGCAGCCGTAGTTGAGGATCGTGCCGCGCTGCTCGATCAGGCCGAGGTATTCGCCGAAGGTCTCGAAGCGCCAGTCGATGCCGGCGTCGAGCATCTTCTCCGACATGTCCTCGACGGCCTGGAGCGTGCGGACCATGGCCCCGCGCTGCTCGGGGCGGGTCGGAGCGAGGGAGAAGCCGCAGTTGCCGGCGATGACGGAGGTCACGCCATGCCAGCAGGAGGACGTGAGGCCCGGATCCCAGAAGACCTGCGCATCGTAATGCGTATGCATGTCGAAGAAGCCGGGGGCGACGACGCGCCCCGTCGCGTCGATCTCCCGTTCGCCCTCGAGCCCCTCGCCGATGGCGCAGATGCGCCCGTCCCGGATCGCGACGTCGACGATGCGGCCCGGCGCGCCGGTGCCATCGACGACGAGCCCGCCTCGGATCACGACTTCGGCGCGCATGCTCACCACTTCTCCGGATCGGCGGCGACGGCGGCCGGCACGGGATGGCGGAAGAGCTTCGATGCGTTGCGCCACGCGACGAGCTCCGCCTGCTCCCGAGGCAGCTTCGACAGATGGTTCCAGACGACGCGCTGCGAATCGGGCCAGGTCCCGTCGAGATGCGGGTAGTCGGTCTCGATCGTCACGTGCTCGGCGCCGATATGCGAGAGCACGTCGAAGGCCGCGCCCTCCTCCAGCGAGCAGAACCAGAAATTCCGCTGCAGGACCTCGCGCGGCGTCAGCGGGATGTTCTCCCAGGTCCCGTAGATCGCCTGGTATTTGCCGACATGGTCGAGGCGATCCATCAGCCCCGCGACCCAGCCGACGCCGCCCTCGGACAGGCAGATCTTGATGTTCGGGAAGCGCACGGGGATCTTCGAATAGAGCCAGTCGACGGCGGAGAACATCGCGTAGCCGAAAAAGAGCACGCCGATGCAGTCGCCGGGCGCGTCGCTCGAGGTATTCGGCGTCGAGCCGGACGAGCCGACGTGGAGGCAGACGACGGTGTCCGTCTCTTCGCAGGCGGCGAGCAGCGGATCCCAGTAGCCCGTATGGATCGAGGGCAGGCCGAGCGGCTCGGGGTTCTCGCTGAACGAGATCGCCTTGAAGCCCCGCGCCGCGTTGCGCCGGACCTCTTCCGCCGCGAGCTTCGGATCGAGCAGCCAGGGGATCTGGCAGGGGATGAAGCGATCGGGATAGGCGCCGGCCCAGGCTTCGAGATGCCAGTCGTTGAAGGCGCGCACGGTGGCGAGCGCGAGCTCGGGATCCTTCACGCCGAGCTGCAGCCGATGGCCGCAGAAGCCCGCCATCGCCGACGGGAAGCAGACCGAGGCGTAGACGCCGTCGAGATCCATGTCGTGGATCCGGGCATGCACGTCCCAGGACGCCCGGCGCATCTCGTCGAAGCGCACGGGCTCGTACGAGCACTCTTCGATCGGCCGCCCGGCGACCGCAGCGAGGCCGATCTGGGGGTTGAGCTTGCCGTCGTAGAACCAGGCCTGGCCGCCATCCGGATTCTCGACGATGCGCGGCGCTGCTTCCTGGAATTTCTTCGGAAGCCGGCCCTCGAAGAGATCGGCGGGCTCGACGAGATGGTCGTCGGTCGAGATGATGGGCAGATGCCGCTTCGCGCGCGGCGGGTCCGGAAGGAGCGTCACCTTCTCGGGCTTCTTCCCGCGCATGAAGCCCGCGCGGGTCTCCATCTCCTCGAGCTTGATCCCCGCCATCGCCGCCCTCGCTTCCTTCGTTTCCCGACTTTCCGGGCTTCGCCCCGCGTCGGCGTGCGTGATCCTCCCCCGCGCTCGAACCGCCTAACGCGGTGCGGGCGCGAGCGACCAGCCGGGCAGCAATCCGAGCTCGCTGCAAAGCTCCTGGCCCTGGATGGTCGTCCCGTTCAGCTTCGCGGCGTCCGGGGACTCGAGCAGCCAGCGGACGACCTTGCCGATGACGGTCGCCGGCGCGCCCGTCGAGGCATCGAAGCCGAAGGCGCCCATGTCCTGCGCGATCCGCTCGGTCGCGATGAAGCCGGGCTGGATGTTGTACGCGCGCACGCCGACCTCGCGCATCTCCGCCGCGAGCACGCCGGCGATGCGATGGAGCGCGCCCTTGCTGAAGCCGTAGCCGAGGCCCCAGCCGCCCTTGCCCGCCGGCTCCGGCGGATCTTCGTAGGCGACGGTCGAGGTGATGTTGATGACGGTTCCGTGCTTGCGCTTCACCATCTGCGGCACGATCGCCTTGACGAGCACGATCGGCGCGAGCGCGTTCGCCTCGAGATGGTCGCGCAGCACGCGGATCGGCGTATCGAGAATCAGGTCCATGTGGCCCGGGCCGATGTAGCGGCCGTTGTTGATCAAGACGTCGATATGGCCCCACTGCGCGAGCACCGCATCCGCCGCGGAGACGAGCGAGGGATGATCGAGCAGATCCGCCGGGACGGTCAGGCAGCGGCGGCCCGCGGCCTCGATCTGCGAGGCGGTCGAATCGAGCGAGCCGGGCAGCGGCGTCGTGTCCGAGCGCTTGAGGGTCGAGCTGTGTTCGCGGGACTCGCCTTCGTGGACGGTGCGCGCGGTGATCGCGACGTCGAAGCCGGCCTGCGCGAGCTCGATGGCGATCGCCTTCCCGATGCCGCGGCTGGCGCCGGTCACGAAGGCGATCTTGCGGGAGCTCTCGGAATCTCGGGCGGCGGTCGACACGCTGGTCCTCCGCTCTCGACCCCGGAACCGTCGAAGGGGAGAGGGACGGAGGGGGAGAGCCGGGCTCGACGCTAACGACGGCGGCTGCGCGTCGCAAGGCGAGGCTCGCGGCCGCGCAATCCGGCCCCTCTTCGTTGCTACGCTCGGCGCGACTCGATCCGAGAGGTCGCCCGATGCTGTCCGACGAACGCCAGATCCTGAATCTGCTCCATCTCTATTGCGAGCTCCAGGACGCCGCCGACTTCCGCGCCGTCTCCGAGCTCTTTCGCCATTCGGGCTATCGCGTCCAGGGCGGGCAATCGCTTCACGGCTTCGACGCGGTCTACGCCCTGAAGACCCGTCACGACAAGATCCACGAAGACGGCACCCTTCGAACCAAGCACGTCACGACGAATACGATCCTCGAGCTCGACCCGGACGGCCGGACCGCGCGCACGCGCTCCTACTTCACCGTCTACCAGGGAACCCCCGCCCTGCCCCTCCAATGCGTGATCGCCGGCCGCTACCACGACCGCTTCGAGAAGGTCGACGGCCAGTGGCGCTTCCAGGACCGCTACATCATCGGCGACCTGCAGGGCGACCTCAGCCATCACCTGCGCGACAATCCGATCGCGACCCGCTGACCCTTCCTCGTTCCGGATCGCAGCGCGCCCCCGATCTCGCAGCTCGCCATCGATCCCGCAGCGAAGCCCCAACCCGAACGAGCGCCGGCCCCTGCCGGCCGGGAGCCCGAACTGAAGATGAAGCTCGAAGCCGCAACCCCGCGCGCCCTGTTCGTCGTGTTCGCGAATCCCCTCCCCGAGCACGAAGCCGAGTTCAACCGCTGGTACGACGAGATCCACGGCCCCGACGCCCTCGGCAACGGCTCCTTCACCGCCCTGCACCGCTTCCGCGCCATCGGTCCGGGCTACCGCGCCACGCCCTACCTCGCGCTCTGGGAAGCACCCTACGACTCGGAGGCCGAAGCCTGGGCCTACATCGGTCCGCGCGCCCAGGCCCTGCGCGAGGCCGGACGCGCGGGCGGCGAGGTCGCCTCCGTCCGTTATGCGCTGATGCTGGTCGCGGCTTCGATGGAGGACGGGCCGGCGCTCGAGTCGGTCGGCTCGCTCGTGACGTATCAGAACGATTGGCGGGACACCGCAGCCGCGCCGACGACGCGCGACTGGTGGCTCGCCCTTCCGCCCGACGCGCGCCGCGCCCCCGTCCGTTGGCTCGTCACGAGCGATGCCGCCGGCCGCGGCGCGGGGCATCATCTCGCGATCCTGGCTCATCCCGAGGCGGCAGCGCCTGCCGCTTCCGGCATCGCTTCCGGCATCGCTGCCGGCATGTCGCCGCTGCCGCCCTACCACACGATCTTCGGGACCACCGTCGGCAGCGACGAGACGAGCCTCCCCCGCGCCCGCGCCTGGCGCATGGTCTGGGAGCCGGTGATCAGCCAGCGCGCCTGAAGCAGCCGCTCATTTCTTGGCCGCCGCCTTCGAGGCCTTGCGCGCGAACTCGAGCGCCTCCTCGACCTTCAGCTTCGTGACGCGCGGCAGCGGCAGCTCGGTGTCCCGCTCGCCGACCCAGCGGAAGGTCATGAAGCCGCGCCGATGGCCGGCGGTCTCGAGGTGGTTCGGATGGTCCGTGGGCGCCTGTGCGATCACGAAGCGGACCTTGCCGTCGGGATCGACCTCGACGTCGTCGTGGGTCCGCGCGGTCTTGCGCTGGGCGTAGTCGACGGATTCGTGCCAGGGATTCTCGATCGCGAAGTTCCAGTAGCGGACGTCGAGCCGATCGACCTCGACGACCAGCGCTTCGTCTTCCTCGATCGCGTAGGTCCCGATCAGATAGAGGTTGTCGATGCTGCTGATGTCGGCGCCGAAATCGTCGCTGTTGAGACGCATGAAGGCGTTGATGGAATCGCCGAGCCCCGGCGTCACGTAGTGATGCAGCCGGGCGAGTCCGTTGACGGCCCCTTGCGTCATGCGGATGCCGTGGGCGACTTCCGCATCGGTCGACGGCGAGAGCGGATCGAGGGGCTTGCGGCCGACGACCTCGACCCGATAGGTCGCGAGCTTCTCGCTGGCGCGATCGCCGATGTATTGCCGCACGAGGATCGATCCGTCGCCGGGCTTCGACTGGATCCATACGCCCGGCTCCTTCGGCTTCTTCGCCGTCAGCCAGAGCGTGAAGTTCCCCTGCTCGTCGAGCTCGAGGTCGCGTTCGTTGACGTAGCCGATGGCGCGGCTGCGGCCGTTCGGCTCGCGGTGCAGGACGGTGAACGAGAGATGGTCGAGGGTCCCGCGATTGCCCGTGATGCGATAGTCGTAGGCGCCGTTCCAGGCGAGGTTGTCGTACTCGGCGTTGGGATTGTCGCCCCCGAGCTTGCGGCGCGGCGTGTCCATGCGCGCGAAATGCGGCGCTTGCGGATACCCGTCGCCGGAGACGTCCTGCGACATCGCGAGGGTCCGCAGCAGGAAGCGCATGCCTTCGGCGGCTTCGCGCTCGCTCGCCGCGTCGGCGAGGATCATGCCGCGCAGCTCGCCGATCGTCGCCATCAGTGCATCGAAGGCCTGCACGCTCTCGAGCCGCTCGAAGCGGCCGCTCTCCGCGGTCGCCGCCGCCGGCGCCTCTGCGCTTCCCGCGCCGGCTCCGAGCCCGAGCGCCCCGATCAGCACGGCGCCCGCGAACGCGCTCTTCCGCGATCCGATTCTTCCTCGCATGGAATCTCCCTTCGAGCAGTGGGCTCGACGGCGATGCTACGCGAGCAAGGCCCCATTGCCAGCACGCATTTCGGGCGCGAAGCTCGCTCGCGGCCCGGGCTCCGGGCCTCTCCCCCGCGCGACGCGCTGCGCGGCGACCGAGTCCGACGAGCGCGCGAGACGGCCGAGGATCCCGATGACTCCGCACGACGATGATCCCCTCCGCGCCAGCCTCGAACCGTGGATCGGCAAGCCGATGAGCAGCGCTGGCCCGGCGCATGCGCCCGATCCCGTCAATCTGCCGATGGTCCGTCATTGGGTCGATGCCCTCGACGATCACAACCCGATCTATCTCGACGAGGCGCAGGCGCGCGCCAGTCGCTTCGGCGGCCTCGTCGCGCCGCCCGCGATGCTGCAGGTCTGGACGATGGGCAGGCCGCGCCTCGAGGGCATTGCCGAGCGCGGCGGCTCGTCGAGCGAGATGGACCCCGAGAGCCCCTTCGTCGCGCTCGCGAAGGCGGGCCTCCCCGGCACGCTCGCGACGAACTCCGAGCTCGAATTCCTCCGCTACCTGCGCCCCGGCGATCAGCTCCATTCGACCTCCGAGCTCGAGTCGATCTCCGAGCGCAAGACGACGGGCCTCGGATCGGGTTATTTCGTGACCTGGATGACGCGCTATTTCGCAGCGGGAGACGAGCCCGTCGGCCGACAGCGCTTCCGGATCTTCAAATTCGCGCCCGGTCGCATGGATGATGCGAAGGCGCGAGAGGCATCGGCCGCCGCGCCGAGCGCGGATTCGCGAACGCCCGACTCGAATGCCGCGGCTGCGCCGCGCCCGATGCCCCCGGCCGCGCAGGGCGAGCGCCTGCCCGACTTCGCGCTCCCCGTCACGACGACGCGCATCGTCGCCGGCGCCCTCGCCTCGCGCGACTTCATGCCCGTCCATCACGATCGCGACTACGCCCGCAAGCAGGGTGCGCCCGACGTCTTCATGAACATCCTGACGACGAACGGCTACGTCGCCCGCTACGTCACGGATTGGGCCGGGAGCGAGGCTCGTCTGCTCGGCATCCGGATCCGTCTCGGCGGGCCGGCGACGCCGGGCACGACGCTGCGATTCAGCGGCGAGGTCGTCCGCGAAGACCAGGCGGGCGAAGAGCGCATCCTCGAAGTCGCGCTGAAGGCCGTGAACGAGCTCGGCATGCATGCGAGCGGAACGGTCGAGCTCAGCCTGCCCCGTCGCTGACGAGCGGCGCCGAGCACCGGGAAACCACGAGCAGGATCCACGATCAGGACCACCATCAGACACCACGAGCAGAGGCCACGAGCAAAGGAGCGATGCGATGCACGGCTGGGTCGTCCGGGACAAGGGTTTGCCGAAGGATGTGTTTCGCTGGGAGTCGTTCCCGGAGCCGACCCACGAGGCGATGAGCCGCCTCGCGATGGACATCGAAGGGCTGCGCGAGCGGCGCGGCGACGAGCCGGCCTGCGCGAACTACGCCTTCGTGCGCGTGCTCGCAGCCGCTCTCGCGACCCCGGACCACACGATGGCGACCGGCGCCTACCCCGTCCCGATCCCGCGACCCTACGTCTCGGGACAGGAGGCGGTCGGCATCGTCGAGGACGCCGTTCCCGCCCTCGCGCATCTCGTGGGCAAGCGCGTCATGGGCTTCACACCGCAGCCCTTCGGCAGCTTCGCGGCGAAGACGGTGATGGC
>CAUJGH010000213.1 GCA_963169575.1 Myxococcota bacterium
CTCGAGGCCAAGCTGCTCGTCTCCCGGGACGAGCGCGAGCGCTACATCGAGGGCGTGATCGGCATCATCTCGGCGCGCCTCGCCGAGCTCGGGCTGGCCTGCGAGGTCGCCGGTCGCATGAAGGACATCTCGTCCATCCACGCGAAGATGAAGAGCCAGGACATCGAGATCGAGCAGATCTACGACGCGATCGGGTTCCGCGTCGTGATCGATGGGAGCATCGGCGACTGTTATGCCGTGCTGGGCCAGCTCCACGCGATCTGGCCACCGGTGCCCGGCCGCTTCAAGGACTACCTCGCGCTGCCGAAGCCGAACGGCTACCGATCGCTGCATACGACGGTGATCGGCCAGTTCGGCGAGCGCATGGAGATCCAGATCCGCACGCGCGAGATGCACCGCGACGCCGAGCTCGGCATCGCCGCCCATTGGAAGTACAAGGAGGGCCGGCTCGCCGCCGAGCGCGACGACGCGAAGTTCGACTGGCTGCGCCAGCTCGTCGAATGGCAGAAGGAGATCTCGGATCCCCACGAATTCCTCGACGCGGTCAAGCTGAACCTCTTCCCCGACGAGATCTTCGTCTTCACGCCGAAGGGAGAGGTCATCAACCTGCCGGTCGGCGCGACGCCGATCGATTTCGCCTACGCGATCCACAGCGAGGTCGGCTCGCACTGCGCCGGCGCCAAGGTCAACGGCCGGCTCGTCCCGCTCCGCCAGAAGCTGAAGGGCGGCGATACCGTCGAGATCCTGACCCATCCCGAGCGCGCGCCGCGCAAGGACTGGCTCGAGTTCGCCGTCTCCTCGAAGGCCCGCAACCACATCCGTCACGCGATCCGCCAGGCCGGCAAGGTCCGCGCGGTGGCCCTCGGCCGCGATCTGCTCCAGCGCGAGCTACGCAAGCACGATCTCACCCTCGCGCAGATCGAGCAGGACGGCCGACTCGCGCGCTGGCTCGCGAACGAGGGCTCGGGCCAGAGCCAGGACGATCTGCTCGCCGCGCTCAGCTACGGCAAGCTCACGGCGGCGGCCGTCGTCCGCAAGCTCGTCGATGGCAACGCGCCCGGCCATCCGCCGGGCCAAGCTCCGGGCCATCCGCAGGGAAAGGCGTCGGCGCCCGTCTCCACCGCTGTCTCCTCCGTCCCGAAGCGGCTGCGCCAGCTCTTCACGCGCGAGCGCCGGCGCTCGAGCTCGGGCGTGCGCGTCTCGGGCACCCCGGACGTCCTCGTTCGCTTCGCCGGCTGCTGCGAGCCGCTGCCCGGCGACGAAATCATCGGCTTCGTCACCCGCGGCCGCGGCGTCACCGTGCATACGCGTGGAGGCGTCAAGGTCTTCGCCCTCGATCCCGCCCGCCGGATCGAGGTCGACTGGGACGCGGCGAGCGACGTCAAGCGGGCGGTCGAGATCCGCGTCGTCTCGAAGGACGAGCCCGGGATGCTCGCGAAGATCACGAACACGATCTCCGCCGCCGGCATCAACATCGGCTCGGCGCGCGTCACGACCGCCGAGACCCAGGGCACCGGCGCCGAGCAGTTCTTCGAGCTCTGGGTCGGCGACGCGCAGACCCTCTCCGCGATCATGAAGGAGATTCGTCGGGTCAAGGGCGTCCGCTCCGTCGAGCGCCTGCGCGGATGACCCTCGCGGCGGGCATCCGCGCGCCGTTCAGCGTCTGCGTGCTGGCATGCGACGAGGAGCGCGAGCTCGAGCGCTGCCTCGCAGGCGTCGCCTTCGCGGACGAGATCGTCGTCGTCGTCGACGCGAAGAGCCGCGACGGCAGCGAGGCCGTCGCCCGCCGGCTCGCGTCGCGGGTCGAGCGGCGCCCCTACGCCGGAGACGTCGCCCAGAAGAGCCATGCCGTCTCGCTCGCGAAGCACGACTGGATCTTCGTGCTCGATCCGGACGAGGTCGTGACGCCCGCGCTCGCGGCCGCGATCGAGCAGGTGCTCGTGGACGCGGCGGCGTCGGACGTCGAGGGCTACGAAGTCAATCGCGCGACCTTCCATCTCGGGCGCTGGATCCGCCATGGCGACTTCTACCCGGACTGGAAGCTGCGGCTCTTCCGGCGCTCGTGCGGACGTTATGCCGGACGGGATCCGCACGGGCGGATCGAGGTCGACGGGCCGGTGGCCCGGCTCCCGGGCGAGCTCGAGCACTATAGCTATCGCGATCTGGCGGACCAGATCGCGCGCATCCAGTTCTTCAGCAGCGAGGCCGCCGCCGCGCTCGAACGGGACGGTGTCCGCTTCCGCCTGCGCGATCTCGTGCTGCGCCCGCCGGCGCGCTTCCTGCGCAGCTACCTGCTGCGCACGGGATTCCGCGACGGCGTTCCGGGCTTCGTGATCGCTGGGGCGAGCGCTTTCTACGTCTTTCTCAAATACGCGAAGCTCTGGGAGCGGACGCGGCGCGGCGGTTCGTCCGGGACGCCCGGGGCGCGAGCCGCGGACGCGTGAAGATCCTCCAGCTCGTGAGCGACTGGAAATGGACCGGGCCGGCAGCGCCGATGCTGATCCTGATGGAGGCCCTG
>CAUJGH010000214.1 GCA_963169575.1 Myxococcota bacterium
AGGGGACTCCAAACCGATCGCTCCATTGTTCTACTCGCCCTCGAGTTGCACCGGAGTCGAGATGGGAATCGCTGCATGCCCGCCGAGTCCGGTCTCTCCCGCAAGGCGATCTACGGGATCGTCTTTCTCGCTCTGGTCCTCCTGATCGTCCTGCTCCGAATGACGGTCTTCGCCCCCGAGCCCATCGAGGTCCGCATCGAGCCGGTCCAGCGCGGCCTCGTCCAGGCGACCCTGACCAACTCGAAGGCCGGAACGGTCGAGGCGCGGCGCCGATCGCGCATCGCCGCCGAGATCGGGGGCAGGGTCGTCGAGATCGTCCACCGCGAAGGCGCGCAGGTGAAGACCGGCGAGATCCTCGTGCGACTCGCGGAGGAGAGCCTTCGGGCGAAGCTCGAGCAGGCGCGCGAAGGCATTCCCGTCGCGGAGGCGCGCCTCGAAGACGCCTGTCTGCGCCGGGACCGCGCGCGCCGCGAGCTCGATCGGACGCGTCGTCTCGCCGAACAGAACGTGATCTCCGAGGATCGGCTCGACGCGCTGCAGTACAGCTTCGACTCCGCCCGGGTCGCCTGTGAATCGGCGAAGGCGGAGCTCGGGGCGGCGCGCGCGAGCCTGCGCGCGGCGCAGTCGGAGCTCGCGAAGACGACGATCGTCGCCCCCTTCGACGGGATCATCGCGGAGGTCAACGTCGAGGTCGGCGAGTGGGTGACGCCCTCGCCGCCGCTGCTGACTTCGCCGCCCGTCATCGATCTGATCGATCCGACCTCGATCTACATCAGCGCGCCGATGGACGAGGTCGACGCGGGCGCCGTGCGGCCCGGATTGCCGGTCGAGGTCACCGTCGACTCGCGTCCGGGCGAGACCTTTCCCGGGCGCGTCGCCCGCGTCGCGCCCTACGTGCTCGATACCGAAGCGCAGAACCGGACGCTCGAGATCGAGGTCGCGCTCGACGATCCGGCGGTGTCGGAGACACTGCTGCCGGGGACTTCGGCCGACGCCGAGGTCGTGCTCGAGACGCGTGAAGACGTGCTGCGCATCCCGACCTCGGCGCTGCTGCGCTCGGAGAAGGTGCTCGTCCTCGAGGCGGGCCGTCTCGTCGAGCGCCGAGTCGAGCTCGGCTTGCGCAACTGGCAGTATGCCGAGGTCCGCGGCGGGCTCGAACCGGGCGAGCCCGTCGTCGTCGCGCTCGACGACAAGGAGATCGTCGCGGGCGCCCGCGCGGTCGCTCTTCCTGTGCCGGAGTCCGCGCCGGAGTCGTCGGCGGAGTCGGGGGCAGTGCGGTGATCCGCGTCGAGGATCTCTGGCGGACCTACGTCATGGGGGACCACGAGCTCCATGCGCTGCGCGCCGTGAACGAGGAGATCGCCGACGGGGAGCACGTCGCGATCATGGGGCCGTCGGGCTCGGGCAAGAGCACGCTGCTCAACGTGATCGGCTGCCTCGATTCGCCGACGCGCGGCCGCTACCTGCTCGATGGCGAGGACGTCGCGGGTCTGTCGGACGAAGCGCTCGCCGACATCCGGCTGAGGCGGATCGGCTTCATCTTCCAGTCCTTCCATCTCATCCCGCGGCTCAGCGCGCGGGAGAACGTCGCGCTTCCCCTCGTGTTCGCAGGCATTCCGGCGGCGGAGCGCCGCGCGCGCGCCGACCGCGCGCTCGAGGCCGTCGGCCTCGCCGACCGCGCGGGCCACCGGCCGAACGAGCTCTCGGGCGGCCAGAAGCAGCGCGTCGCGATCGCCCGCGCGACGATCATGGGTCCGCGCCTGCTGCTCGCCGACGAGCCGACGGGCAATCTCGACTCGCGCTCGGGCACGCAGGTCCTCGACGTCCTCTCGGCGCTCCATCGCGAGGGGCGCACGCTGCTCGTCGTGACCCACGACCCGGCCGTCGCGCGACGCGCCGACCGCGTGATCGTGCTGCGCGACGGCGAGATCGCGAAGCGTGTGGCCGGTACCGACGTGACCGATCTGAACCGGCTCTTCGATTTCGGCGGGGGAGCGTCATGAACGCCGCCGATTTCTTCTGGATCTCCGGGCAGGCCCTCGTCCAGAATCGCAGGCGCAGCCTGCTCTCGCTGGTCGGCGTCGTGATCGGTGTCGTCGCGGTGACCTGCCTGACGGCGATCGGCGAGGGCGCCCTGCGTTATGTCACGGATCAGTTCGCGAGCCTCGGCAGCTCGATCGTCATCATCGCGCCGGGCCGCAACGAGACGACGGGCGGGATGCCGCTCGGGGTCGGCGGCATCCCGAACGATCTGACCCTCGCGGATTCGCGCTTTCTCGAGCGGCGCATCCCGGCCGTGCGGACGGCGATCCCCGTCGCCGCGAGCAGCGGGAAGATCCGCCATGGCGGCAAGAGCCGGCAGGTCCCGATCATCGGCACGACCGCGGACTTCGAGCGCATGCAGAAGCTCGAGCTCGCCGCCGGCACGTTCCTGCCGGAGGGCGATCCGGAGCGGGGCAGCTCGGTCATCGTCCTCGGGCATACGGTCGCGCGCGAGCTCTTCGGCCCCGCGCTCGCGCTGGGCCAGACCGTGCGGATCAGCGGCTCGCGCATGCGGGTCGTCGGCGTGCTCGCGGAGCGGGGGACACAGCTCGGCCTGCAGATCGACGAGACCGTCTTCGCGCCCGTATCGACGGTCATGCGGATCGCGAACGAGACGTCGCTGACGCGGCTGATGCTCGATCTACAGCCGCGCGCCGAGCAGAAGCGGGTCATCGCCCGCGTCCGCGAGCTGCTGACCGAGCGCCACGACGAAGAGGACTTCACCTGCATCAGCCAGGACGCGGTGATGGCCTCGCTCTCGTCGATCCTGCGCATCCTGACCCTCGCCGTCGCCGGCATCGCCGCGATCAGCCTCGCGGTCGCGGGCATCGGGATCATGAACGTCATGCTCGTCTCGGTCTCGGAGCGGACGGAGGAGGTCGGGCTGCTGAAGGCGCTCGGTGCGAGTCGGCGCCAGATCCTCGCGATCTTCCTGATCGAGTCGGCCCTGCTCTCGGTCGCGGGCGGCATCGCGGGCCTCGGGGCGGGCAGCGCGCTGGTCGCGCTCGGACGGGCGATCTATCCGGCGGTGCCGCTGGCGACGCCGGCCTGGGCGATCGGCGCCGTGCTCGGGCTCTCGCTCGCGACGGGCGTCGGCTTCGGCGTCTGGCCCGCCTGGCGCGCGGCGGGACTCGATCCCGTGGCCGCATTGCAAGGCCGTTAGGCTTTGGCCATTCCGGGCAGGGGCCCTGCCGGGCAGGGGGAGGACTGATGTCGCGACTCGATCCCGCCGAGCTCCTGCGCTTCTCCTTCGGGACGCTTCGGGGCCACCGCCTGCGCACCTTCCTCTCGATGCTCGGCATCGCGATCGGTGTCGGCGCAGTCATCCTGCTGACCTCCGTCGGAGAAGGCGCGCGGCGCTACATGGTCGGCGAGTTCGCGCAGTTCGGAACCAACATGCTGCAGGTCAGCCCGGGCAAGACGGAGACCCACGGCGTCCCCGGCGCGCTCTTCGGGACGAACCAGAAGCTCACGATCGACGACTCCGAAGCGCTCGCCCGCATCCCGCTGCTCGACTCCGTCGCGCCGATCGCGATGGGCCAGGCGCGGGTCGAGGGCAATGCGCGGGGGCGCAGCGTCGTCATCTACGGGACGACCTCGGCCTTTCCGGAGACCGTGAAGTTCTCGATCGGCCAGGGCGAGTTCCTGCCGCCGGGCGACCCGCGCCGGGGCGCTTCGGTCGCGGTGCTCGGGCCGAAGCTGAAGCAGGAGCTCTTCGGCGACGAGAATGCGCTCGGCCGCTCCGTGCGCATCGCCGGTTCGAAGCTGCGCGTCATCGGGATCATGCAGTCCCGCGGCCGCGTCGTCGGCATGGACATCGACGACGCCGCCTACGTCCCGATCGCGACGGCGATGCGCCTGTTCAATCTCGAAGAGCTCCAGGAAATCCACATCACCTTCGCCCACGACGGCCTGACGGAGCAGGCGATCGAAGCGGTGCGCGCCGTGCTGATCGATCGCCACCGGGGCGAGGAGGATTTCACGATCGTCTCGCAGTCGGAGATGCTCTCGGTCTTCGGCCGGGTCATGGACGTGTTGACGCTCGGCGTCGCGGTGATCGCCGGCATCTCGCTGCTGGTCGGCTCGGTCGGGATCTTCACGATGATGTGGATCTCGGTCGGCGAGCGGGTGCCCGAGATCGGCCTGTTGCGGGCGCTCGGGGCGACGGCGGGGCAGGTCCGCGACCTCTTCCTCGTCGAGGCCGTGCTGCTGACCAGCGTCGGCGGCCTCGCGGGCATGCTCGGCGGGCTCGGGATCCTCGCGGTGGTTCGCTGGCTGCTGCCGGAGTTCCCCGCCGCGGCGCCGATCGAATACGTCGTGGCCGCGCTGCTCGTGAGTCTCGCCGCGGGTCTCTTGTCGGGGGTCGGCCCGGCGCGGCGCGCCGCCCGGCTCGAGCCGGTCGAGGCCCTGCGTTCGGAGTAGGGATATAGATAGAAGGAGGTCGGAGCGGTCGATCGCAGGCCTCTGCAGGGCCGGCGGCAGGGATCCGGCAGGGGGTGGGCAGCGCAGGCGGAGCCGCGGGGCCGTGCGTCCGATCGATCCGCGTCGCGAGGGTCCGAGCGGCGATTTCGCCTGCTAGCATCGGCGCGACCCTGCCAGTCGCGTCCGGCCGGACGCGGACGATCGGAGGCTCTCATGCCGGCGCGCTTCAATCACATGGAGCTGACGCTCCCGCTCGGCGGACTCGCCGAGTCCCGGCGCGAGATCGCGCATTTCTACCAGGACCTGTTCGGCTGGGATTCGATCGACGTTCCGATCCTGGGCCAGACGGGACTGCTGCTGCGGACCGATCCCGACACCAGCCAGTTCATCCTCGTGACCGAGCAGAAGAAGCACATCGTGAGCCCGGGCTACGACCATCTGGGCCTGCTCTACGACACGCGCGGCGAGGTCGACGAGCTGCTCGAGAAGACGAAGAAGTGGCGCGAGCGCGACGCGCGCGTGCAGATCAAGGAATACGAGGATCTCGTGACCGGCGCACACGTGACGCATGCGTTCTACGTGAAGCATCTGCTGCCGATCTGGTTCGACGTGCAATGCCAGGAGCGGACCGACGGCTCGAAGCCCGAACGGGCATGGACTTTCAGCTAGGCCGATTCCGATCGGCCCGAAGCGCGGCGCATCCGGCCGCGGAGGAGTGAACGATGCTGGACGTACTGATCAAGGGTGGAACGATCGTCGATGGCTCGGGACAGCCCGCGCGGCAGGGCGACATCGGCATTCGCGACGGACGGATCGCGGCGATCGGCAACATCAGCGAGGCCGCTCGCCAGACGATCGACGCGAAGGGCAAGGTCGTCTCGCCGGGCTTCGTCGACGTGCATACGCATTACGACGCCCAGGCCTTCTGGGACGGCACGCTCTCGCCCTCGCCCTATCACGGCGTCACGACCGTCGTCGCCGGCAACTGCGGCTTCTCGATCGCGCCGCTGAGCCCGGAGGCCGGCCCCTACCTGATGCGGATGCTCTCCCGCGTCGAAGGCATGCCGCTCGAGAGCCTCGAGAAGGGCGTGCCCTGGGATTGGCAGACCTTCGGCGAATACCTCGACAAGCTCGAGAACAAGCTCTCGGTCAACGCGGGCTTCATGGTCGGCCATTCGGCGATCCGCCGGACGGTCATGGGCGAGCGGGCGGTCGGGCAGGAGGCGACGCCGGAAGAGCTCGCGAAGATGGTGCAGGTCCTGCGCGAGTCGCTCGCGTCCGGCGGTCTCGGCTTCTCGTCGACGATCTCCTCGACCCACAACGATTTCGAGGGCAACCCGGTGCCGTCGCGCGCCGCGACGAAGGACGAGATGCTGACCCTCGCGCGCCAATGCCGCGACTTCGAGGGAACGACCATCGAGTTCCTGCCGGGCGTCGGCTGGGGCGAGACCGAGGCCAACTACATGGCCGATCTCTCGCTGGCGGCGAACCGGCCGGTCAACTGGAACGTGCTGGTCCCGAACTCGCAGAACCCGGCCCATGCCGACGAGCAGCTGAAGGCGACCGACATCGCGCGGGCGCGCGGCGCCGAGGTATACGCGCTGACGGTGCCCCAGCCGATGACGATCCGGATCAATCTGCACGCCGGCTTCGTCTTCGACGCGCTCCACAACTGGTCGCGGCTCTTCCGCCTGCCGATCGACGAGCGCATCGCGCTGCTCTCGGATCCGGCGACTCGCAAGCAGCTCGACGAGGACGCCCGCACGCCCGGAACCCCGATGGCGATGCTCGCGCGCTGGGAGGCCTTCAAGGTCGACCAGGTCCAGTCGCCGAAGCTGAAGAAATTCAAGGGCCGATTGATCGGCGAGATCGCGCAGGAGCTCGGCAAGACGCCCTTCGATACGCTGCTCGACATCGCGATCGAAGACGGTCTGCTGACCTACTTCATGCCGCCGGTCATGGGCACCGACGACGAGACCTGGGCCATGCGCGGGAAGCTCTGGAAGGACGATCGCACGATCATCGGCGCGTCGGATGCCGGCGCGCATCTCGACATGATCGATACGTTCGCGTTCTCCTCGCAGGTCCTCGGCGAGGGCGTTCGCACGCGCAAGCTGATCTCCCTCGAGGAGGCGGTCCGTCAGCTGACGGACGTGCCCGCCAAGCTCTACGGCTTCAAGGAGCGCGGCCGCCTCGAGGTCGGCTGGCATGCGGACGTCGTCGTCTTCGACCCCGAGACGATCGGCCTCGGCGAGACGTACACGAAGTTCGACCTTCCGGCCGGCGCGGGTCGGCTCTACGCCGATGCGAAGGGCGTCGACTACGTCTTCGCGAACGGCGCCCTGATCGTCGACCACGGCAAGGACACCGGGGCCCGCCCCGGCACGATCCTGCGCAGCGGACGCGATACCCGGACGGTCGAGGTCCCGGGAGGCCGCGCCGCCTGATCGGATCCGATGGACCGGGCTCGTAGACCCGCCTCGCGCGGGCCGAGGCGGCCGACGCCGATCGCTCGAGCGATCTCCGTCGGCCGCAGCATTTCTCTTGCTCGGCCCGCCAGCGGGCGCATCGAACGAGACGAGGATCTGCGATGAACGAGAACGACAAGAAGGCCTTCGAGACCCAGCTGAGGACCTTCGTCGGGCGACCGATCGGCCCGCCCATGACCGGCCGCGACCCGGTCAACGAGCCGATGATCCGGCAGTGGTGCGACGCGATGGGCGAGACGCATCCCGCCTATCTCGACGCGAAGGCCGCGAAGGGCACGATCCACGGCGAGATCAAGGCGCCGCCGACGATGCTCCAGGCCTGGGTCATGGAAGGCTGGGAAATGCACGAGGGCTACGACGAGCCCAAGAACGAGCAGCACCGCCTGCATAAATTCCTCGCCGACCACGGCTACACCGGCGTACTCGGCACGAACACGGAGGAGAACTACACGCGCTACCTCCGCCTCGGCGAGCAGGTGACGGCCGAGACCGTCATCGCCGAGATCTCCGACGAGAAGGCGACGGGCCGGGGCATCGGATACTTCATCACGACGCGGACCTCCTTCGTCAACGAGAAGGGCGAGGACATCGGCTCGATGAGCTTCCGCGTCCTGCGCTACAAGCCGCCGGCGGAGGCTGCGTCGGCGGGCGGCGGAGCGGGCAAGGACGGCAAGAGCGCCGCCGTCGCCGCGAAGCCGACGCGCATCAAGCCGCCGATGGGCCAGGACAACGCCTGGTGGTGGGAGAAGGTCGCGAAGGAGAACGTGCTGCCGATCCAGCGCTGCACGGGCTGCGGCAAGCTGCGGCATCCCCCGCGCCCGATGTGCGACGCCTGCGGCTCGCAGAAATGGGATTCGATCGCGGCCTCCGGGCGCGGAACGATCCATACCTTCACGGTCATCCACTATCCCCAGTTCCCGGGCTACGACTACCCGATCGTCTCGATCATCGTCGACCTCGAAGAGGGCGAGCGGATGGCGTCGACGCTGGTCGAATGCAAGCCCGAGCAGGTCGCGATCGGCATGCCGGTCGAGCTCCTGATCCATACGGACGAAGACGGCTTCAAGATCCCGTTCTTCCGCCCGGCGAAGTAGGCCGGGGCGGCGGCGTGAAGACGCGGAGCGCATGCAGCGCCGACGGGCGCATCGAACGAGCATCGAGCGAGAGAAGCGAGACCATCCGATGACGAAGACCTTCAAGGCCAGCGAGCTCACGATCGGGCAGGAGCTCCCGCCCCTCGACCTCAAGATCACGGCGACCCTCGTCGCCGGCGGCGCTCTCGCGTCGCGGGACTACACCCCGGTCCATCACGACCGCGACGCCGCGGTCGCCCAGGGCCTGCCCGACATGTTCATGAACATCCTGACGACACAGGGTCTCTGCTCCCGCTACGTCACGGATTGGGCCGGCGTCGACGCCGTCGTGACGCGGGTGCGCACGAAGCTCGGCGGCCCGAACATGCCGGGCGATCTGCTGAAGCTGCGCGGCAAGGTCGTCGCGAAGAGCGAGAAGTCGGTCGACGTCGAGGTCGCGGGCAACAACGCCTGGGGCAACCACGTCACCGCGACCTTCACGCTCGCGCTCCCGGCCTAGCGCCGGGGCCGCGGGCGCCCGCTCCGGACCCGCTCCGAACCGCTCTGAACAGAGAGAAGCGAGACGACAAGGCCATGCCGACCACGATCCACAACGAAGCCGCCGTCGCCGGAATCGGCCAGACGGCCTACAGCAAGAAATCCGGCGTCTCCGAGCTGTCGCTCGCGACCGAGGCCGTCCGCAAGGCGATCGACGACGCCGGGCTGCGGCCCTCCGACGTCGACGGCCTCGTGACCTACACGATGGACTCGAGCGACGAGGTCGAGGTCGCGCGCACGGTCGGCATCGGGGACATGACCTTCTGGAGCAAGGTCAACTACGGCGGTGGCGCCGCCGTCGGTCTCGTCGCCCATGCGGCGATGGCCGTCGCGACGGGCATGGCGAAGAACGTCGTCGTCTATCGCGCGCTGAATGGCCGCTCGGGCCAGCGCATGGGGCAGGGCGTCTCGGGCCAGATCATCTCGAGCGATCTGATCCACTGGTCCTGGTACATGCCCTTCGGCCTGCTGACGCCCGCCTCCTGGATCGCGCTCCAGGCGAAGCTCTACATGGAGAAATACGGCGCGACCTCCGAGCACCTCGCCCACATCGCCATCACCCAGCGCATGCACGCCCAGAACAACCCGAACGCGGCCATGCGCGGCAAGCCGATGACGATGGACGACTACATGAACGCGCGCATGATCTGCGAGCCGCTGCGCCTCTTCGATTGCTGTCAGGAGGACGACGGCGGCTGCGCGCTGCTCATCACCTCGGCGGAGCGCGCGAAGGACATGAAGCAGAAGCCGGCCGTGATCCGCGCCGTCACCCAGGCCTCCTTCGAGGGGCAGGAGCAGATGACGAGCTTCTACCGCGAGGATCTCGCGGCCCTGCCCGAGATGGAGCTCGCTGCGAAGATCATCTACGAGCAGAGCGGGCTCGGCGCGAAGGACATCGACGCCGCCTGCCTCTACGACGCCTTCACGCCCGAGATCCTGATGCAGCTCGAGGCCTTCGGCTTCTGCGGCAAGGGCGAGGCCAAGGATTTCGTGACGGCGGATTCGTTGACGCTCGGCGGTGCGCTGCCGAACAACACCCATGGCGGCCTGCTCTCGGAGGCCTATCTCCACGGCGTGAACAATCTCGCCGAGGGCGTCCGCCTGATCCGCGGGACCTCGTGCAACCAGCCCGAGGGCGTCGATCACGTGCTCGTCACGAGCGGCGTCGGCGTGCCGACGGGCGCGGTGATCTTCGGTCAGGTCTGAGCGGCGGGTCCGGCGGAAATCGGGAATTAGATCCCCGGGCGCGCGCAGGAGAACCGGATCGGCCGACCGGTCTGCAGCGCCCGCTCGAGCAGCACGAGACCACCACCTTTCGGCGCGCCCTCGATCGACCCGCGTCGCCTGTGGCCGCTACTTGACGGTGTATCCCTTGCCTTCGAGACAGGCGGCATAGGCGCGATTGAACGTGGCCAGCTGTGCGTTCAGCTCCGCAGCGCGCGCCTCTGCTTGTTGCTGGGCCGTGGCCTCGGCCTGATTCTGTGCTGCCTCGGCCTCGCGACCCTCGCGCCGCTTGCGTGCGCCGCCCGCCGCGACTCCCCCGACGGCACCGATCGCGGCGCCCTTGCCCGCATCGCCGGCGATCGCGCCGACCGCCGCACCGGCTGCGGCTCCTCGAGCAGCACCTCTCACGCGCTCGCCGCCGCGCTTCTCCGGTGCCGCCGGGGCAGCGGAAACCGGCGGTGGCTGCGCAGCCGCATTCGCCAGGGCGATCGGATCGATGCCCGTGTTCTGCTTGGCCCATGCCTGGCAGGAGGCTTCGTCCGTGGCCTGCTGGGCAGCCGTCTGGCCCTTTGCCGGAAAGATCACGAGATTCTCGGCGACTGCCGCGTTCGCGAACGAGACGAGCGCGAGACCGGAAATCAACGACCCTGCTCTATTCCACATCGTGCTTCTCCTCGAGGATGAATTGGTCGCCAAACCTGCTCTGGCCGTGAAGACTATCACGGCGCCGATGTAAAGCGCCTGGGGCGGGCGGAATCGATTTCGAGCAGGCTGGGGCGCCCGTTGCACCCGATTCTGCGGTGCACGTCGCCATCGGCAGGGCTTGAGGAGCACTCCCGACCGAGCTAGCGTCGGAACAGTCTGGCTTGATCTTCGAGCACAGCTTCGTGCAGGGTGGCCGATCGAGTATCTGAGACTTGTATCGGTACGTCGGCGTCGGTCAGGGCCGGACCATCGAGGCCTGCATTCCTGCACGTCTGCGGGCCGAGTCCATGTTCTGCGCGGAGTTCGATCCGCCTATTCCGAGCTGGTCGCGCTTTCGCAGGGTTCGAATCCTCTGCGCGATCGCGTCGCCAAGGCTTCCGCGCAGAGCGAACGAACTGAATTCGAACAACCGCCCCCGCATCGAGGCCGAAGGGAATACCATTTGAAGCGAACGACTCTCGTCACGAGCATCGCCATCCTGTCGGGCGTGACCACGATGACAGCATCGGCGCAAGACGCGCTCGATCGAACGAGTCTGCCGATCACCGAGCCCAGGCGCCCGACGTATTCCGAACTCGACGCGCGCAACGTCGAGCCACCGCCGCGCGTCGAGGTCAAGGCTCCCAAGGGCGCGCCCAACGTAGTCATCGTGCTGATCGACGATCTCGGCTTCGGTGGCCCCAGTACGTTCGGCGGTCCGATTCGCACGCCGACGCTGGATCGAATTGCCGAGGGTGGACTGCGCTTCAACAACTTTCACACCACGTCGCTCTGCTCGCCGACACGCAATGCACTGAAGACCGGCCGCAACCACCATACCACCAACACCGGCTCGATCATGGAGACGGCCACCGCGTTCCCCGGTAACACCGGGCAGATCCCCAACAGCGTGGCACCGCTGGCAGAAATGCTGCGTCTCAATGGCTACAGCACGGGCGCATTCGGCAAGTGGCATGAAACCGCTGCCTGGGAAACCAGCGTCTCGGGCCCCTTTGATCGTTGGCCGACGCACCAGGGCTTCGACAAGTTCTACGGCTTCATCGGCGGAGAGACCGACCAGTGGTATCCGCTCATCTACGACGGCGTGAAGAAGGTCGATCCGCCTCGCACGAAGGACTACCACTTCAGCGTCGACATGACCGACCAGGCAGTCAATTGGGTCAAGGCCCAGCAGTCGATGACGCCGGACAAACCGTTCTTCGTCTACTACGCCACGGGTGCGGTTCACGCTCCACACCATGTACCCAAAGAGTGGGCCGACAAGTACAAAGGCCAGTTCGACAAGGGCTGGGACCAGACCCGTCTCGAAACGGTCGCACGCCAGAAGAAGATGGGCGTCATTCCGGCCAACACCCGGCTCGGCGAGCGACCTCGGGACCTGGCGGCGTGGGACACGCTGCCGGCCGAACATCGACGCCTCTTCGCGCGCCAGGCCGAAGTATTCGCGGGCTTCGTGGAGCACACGGACAACCAGGTCGGACGCCTGAGAAAAGCGCTGGAAGACATCGGCGAACTCGACAACACGCTCTTCATCTACATCGCCGGGGACAATGGCACGAGCGCCGAGGGCGGCTTCGTCGGCATGTACAACGAGATGACCTATTTCAACTGTGTACAGGAGAAGGTCGAGGATCTGCTTCCCTTGATCGACAAATGGGGCGGCCCGGAGACGTTCCCGCACATGGCTGCGGGCTGGGCCGTGGCCTTCGATGCCCCCTTCTCCTGGACGAAACAGGTCGCGTCCGACTTCGGCGGGACGCGCAATGGCGTGGCCATCCACTGGCCCCAGGGAATCAAGGCCAGGGGCGAGATGCGTAGCCAGTTCTCGCATGTCATCGACATTGCCCCGACGATCCTGGAAGCCGCAGGCCTGCCCGAGCCGAAGACGGTGAATGGCACGCCGCAGACGCCGATCGAAGGCACGAGCCTGGTCTACGCATTCGACGACGCGAAGGCGCCCGAGCGTCATACGACTCAGTACTTCGAGATGTTCGGCAACCGCGGCATCTACCACGAGGGCTGGTTCGCCCGCACTCTGCACCGCGCGCCATGGCAGACCGGAACTCAAAAACCTCTGACGTCCGACGTCTGGGACCTCTACGACGTGCGCAAGGATTTCAGCCTGACGCGGAATCTGGCCGCTGCAGAGCCTGCCAGGCTGAAGGAGCTGCAGGCCTTGTTCATGAAGGAGGCCGAGAAGTACAACGTACTGCCCATCGACGATCGCACCATCGAGCGTACGAATCCTGCGCTGGCGGGCCGGCCGGATCTTCTCGGGGACCGAAAGTCGCTGATTCTCTATGAGGGCATGCAGGGCATGCTGGAAAACACGTTCATGAACGTGAAGAACCGCTCGAGCAAGATCACCGCCGAACTCGAGATCCCGGCTGATGGCGCCAACGGTGCGATCCTGTCGCAGGGCGGGCGCTTCGGTGGCTGGTCGTTGTACATGAAGGAGGGCAAGCCCGCCTACACCTACAACTTCCTCGGGCTGGCGCGCTACACCGTGGCTGCTCCGGAGGCTCTGGCCGGTGGCCCCGCCACTGTGACGCTGGATTTCACCTACGACGGGGGCGGGGCCGGGAAGGGAGGCAAGGCGGTGCTCCTCGTCGACGGCAAGCCCGTCGCCGAGGGCCGAATCGACCGGACCCAGCCGAATATCTTCTCGGCCGACGAGACCGCCGATGTCGGGATCGACAACCAGACGCCGGTCGCGGAAGGCATCGGCATCGGTGCAGATACGGTATTCACCGGCAAGATCGAAAAGATCGTCCTCGAGGTGCGGTGAAGGTGCTGCTCGCGAGTGCGGAGGCGATCCTCGCTCACTTCAGTGGCGCCGGTCTCGACGACTCGGGCAACTGCCACCGGTGGCGAATCGGAGTTCTCTAGAATGGCCGGGACCTGATTCGCCACGCGCGTGGTGTTCACCGGAGCGGGTGGTCGGAACGAACTCCGCAATGGGTTCGCGACTGACGATCCGCTCAGGCACCGGGAATCCCGCACAATACGACCATCAGCAAGGAAATCATGTGAACGGAAAAAATCGCATCGTCTCGGGTCTGGTTTCTGGACTTCTCTGCGGCGCGCTGGTGGGCTGCGCCCTGTTCGGCGACAAGGAACCGCTCTACACCAGCGGGACCGTGTCGGAGAACGTCATCAGCTCGACTGCAGAGGTCATCGCCATCGACCCCTCGACCCGCAACGTCGCGCTGCGCATGGCCGATGGTTCGGAGGTCGCCTTCGAAGCGGGTCCGCAGGTCAGAAACTTCGACCAAGTCGCGGCCGGGGATTCCGTCCGCGTTTCGTATCTGGAGTCCGTCGTCTACCACCTGCGCAAGCCCGGCGAGTCCGCGCCCGGGGTGAGCGTTCGGGAGGAGGTCCTCCGTTCCGAGCCCGGTGAGGCGCCGGCCTCCGCGATCGCACGCTCCCTGTTCGTGACGGCCACCGTTCGGGGGCTCGATCCGTCCGTTCCGTCGGTGACGCTCGAAGCGGCGAACGGAGAGGTTCGGACGCTTCGGGTTCGCGATGCCGATCGCCTGAAGGGCGTGAAGGTCGGCGATCTCGTGGAGTTCACGTTCACCCAGGCCGTCGCGGTCGAGCTCGAGAAGCTCGGCAGCTGACGGAGCCCAGGCAGATCCTCAGGGTGCCAAGCGGCACGCGAAGCCGAGAGGGAATGCCGCAAGGCCGACCAGCAGAGCCGCCCGGAACGTCGCCAGGACGAACGCGAAGCGAGCACCGATGCCCGGGACGCGGCACGGGATGCCCGAAAGGAGGAGCGGTGCGAGCCTCGAGGAGGCTCGCATCGCTCACTTGCTCTTGGCGCCCGCCTCCTGGCGCACCTTCTCGAAGAGTTCCTCGAGCTGAGAGGCGAGCAGCTTGCTTCCGATCGAGCGCTTGGCGCTGCCGCCGAAGCCCGTGATCTGGTCCGTGGACGTGCGGTTGGCGTAGAAGACCGCTGTTCCGCCTGTCACGGGCAGGAACGCCACGACCGCCTGCTCGCAGTTGTAGCCCGAGCTGACATAGAACTGACGCTGAACGCCGAGCCAGGCTTCGCCGTCGGGGATGTAGAGGTTGTGGGTGAGCACGAAGGCGGGGGCTCCGTGCGCCGAGATCTCGGACCACCGGAAGATCTCTTCGGTGCCGGCGGGCTTGCCCTTCGGATAGTCGAGCATCAGCTGATAGGCGGACGGGGCAGACTTCTTCAGGATTCGATGCGCTGCCGTCGCCGAGCGGAGGTCGTCCGCGGGCGAGCGCACTCCCCCGTCGCGGGCATAGGGCGCGATGCCCGCCAGACCGCTCCGGCGGTACGCCTGCAGGCGCTCGAAGAGCAGCTCGCGGAGCTTGGCCTCGACCTGGGCCGGCGTCGCGCCCTTGCCAAGCTTCTCGAAGGCCGCGATCTCCGCTGCGGAGAGGTTCAGATCTCCGTTCGGCTTCGCGGAGAGGAAGGCTCGAGCGCGTCCGGCGGGATCGGGCTTCAGCGCGAGCGTCGCGAAGTGCTCCGCCCGCGGCTCGCCGGTCATGACCTGGATGGCGAGCGTGTTGGGATCGACACGATCGAGCTCGCCCTGACGCAGCTGTCGCACCAGCTCGGTCGGTGTTATGTCCTTCACGAGGAAGGCGAATCCGGCGGTCAGCTCGCGCTCGTTGCTGGATTCCGTCTCGAGGTGGAGAAAGGCGCCCGCCTTCGCCTTCTCGATCTCGGCGCTCTCGACTCCGAGCTCGACGAGGAGAGCGGTCGGCGTGGGCAGCTCGGCGTGGGTCGTCGATGCGGCGAGTGTTCCGACGAGGATCAGTGCGATGGCGAGGGCTGCGGGAAAGAGGCCGGGCGGTGATGCAGGCTGATGCGGGCGCATGGACGACTCCCGAGTCGAAACGAAGAAGCGGACCGCCGATGGCCTGCACTGCGTGAATGCAGGAGTCCGCATCGACGCGAGCAGGGTAGGCGAAGTCGCGCGCCCTGTTCAGTTCGCCCCCCCTCTCAACCCCCCTGGGATCGACCGGATCGACTGAACCGGGACGCGAAATCCGCCGCCCGCCCCGATGTCGACCTCGCGTTCCGCGATCTCGGAAATTCGCCCGATCCCCACGGCTTTGGAGGATCGACATGCCTCCGAGCTGCCGGCGCGCACGCGAGTTCGGTCGCAAACGTTCTCGATGGCTCGATTAGAATGACGTGATGCGTCTCCCCCTCGCAGTCATGCTGCCGTTGCTCGCCGTCCCGTTGATGGGAAGCGACTGCTCCGTCGCGGCGCGTGTCGGCGGCCCGCCGCCGCCTGCTCCGGGCCCTTCCGATCCGCCGCCGGATCAAGGCGGCGGCGGCGTGATCATCGTGACGTCGGGCGCCTCGCCTGGATCGTCACGTCCGGCGGCAGTGGAGCCTGCGCGCATCGACCGGGCGCTCGTCGCATCGGCGCTCGCGGCGAGCGTCTGGGCGCCTCCGAAACTCGAAAGCGTTGGGGAGCGCTCCAGGACCGTCGATCCGGGCCGGACGCTGGTCAGCGAATCGATCCTGTCCGGGGAGCCGAAGGCCGCCTTCCTGCTTTCGGCCGACGAGAAGGCGTCCCCGGTCCCGGCCCCCGTACCCGAGCCGGCGGGCATCCTGCTCTTTGCGAGTGGTCTGGGGCTTGCTGCGGAAATCCTGCGTCGAAGCCGCGCCCGCGGATGATCGGAACGACGCGATGCGAACGGCGTGGTCGTCCGCGTTCGGCCGAATCGCCCCCGGCCTGCGCGGGCCCGCCGGGCCCGCTGAAGGGGCGCTGGCCGTGCTCGAGGGCCCGGGGCTCCTCGCGCGACGGCTGGGAGAGGGGAGTGCGGCCGAGCAGCTGCTCGCCGAGCCGCTTGCGGCGTTCCCGGCTGCCGAACCTGCCCAGGCCCGCTCAGGGCACCGACGGAGCGGGCCTGGGCAGTTTCGCGCGGATCTGCTGCGAGAAGTCCGCGGCCTGGTCGGCTGCCTGGGCAATCGGGTTGATGAGGGAGAGGCGTCTAAGCTCGGCGAAGGGGCGGCTGGTATCGAGGTTGCCGTTTTCGTAGACGAACTCCGCGGCGTATCCCGAGAGCAGGACCTTCCAGGAGAAGCGGTGTCGGCCCGGGTTGACCCGTGTATGGCGGTAGACGTTCGTCGTGCAGTTGGTGGTGCCGGTGTTGTAGAACTCGGGATTGTCGCGAAGCGAGTTGATCTCGCGCAGGTAGTCGAGGAAGAGGCGTCGCGCGTTCTCTCCGGACGCCCTCGTGCGATACATGTAGACGTCCTCGACGGGATCGTTTCGATAGTTCGTGCGAAGTCGGACCAGGTCGCGGTCGTCGCCGACGACGTAGATCAGCTCGTACTGTCGGAAGAAGCCGCGAATCGTGTCGTAATCCTCGCCGACCTCCTTGCGCGTCTCGATGGAGACCGTGACGTAGTCGCGTCCCGCGAATCCGAACGAGAGCATCACGTGGGCGATCGCGTCGCCCATCCAGTAGACCGTCGAGAGGTCGACCTCGTCGAGCTCGTTCAGGTCGAAGGTCTTGTCGTAGTAGTGCGGCGTGTAGTCGGTCGGCGTCCGGTAGTCGAAGTTGCGGATGTTGTGGATCGTGACGCGGTCGCCGTCGATCTCCGCCCATGCGACGCGCTCGACGTCGGGCTGCCATTGCCTGTCGTTCGAGGGCTCGATCCGACTCCAGAGGAAGGCGAAGACGAGGAAGAGCCCAGCGAAGATGGCGATCGGGACGCGCGAAGGGCGCCGCAGGAGAATGGCGAGAACCGCCACCAGGCCGGAGGACGCGAGCGCGATGGCCCCCGATGTCGACGCATACGGTCCGAAATGGCTCGCGAGCGAAGCCCAGGCGGCGAGCAAGAGCACGACGAGGACGAGCAGACCTCGGACGACTCGGTGCAACTTGCGCTCTCCTCTGCAGTGGTTGGGAAGCGGATGGTCCTCTCGCGGCGTTCCGATTGCAAGAGGAGGTGCGGAACCGGTCCTCGTCCGAAGGAGCGGGGCGGAATCGAGACCTCCCCGAAACCCGACGGTCTCGGCGGCGCATTGCTCGGCGACGGGTCTCCGTCGACGGATGCGGCTCGTCGTCTGGGCTCCGGTGGCATGGCTCGGCGCGGCGCGCGGCACTCCGTCGGACGGGCCGTCGGGCGCCGCGACGTTCGGTGCGGCCCGAGAGGACGTGGCGATCCCTTCAAGGCCTTCGAGCCGCGGGCCCGGATGCATCGGCGGCCGGCCGGTCGAAGAAGTCCCGGATCAGCCGACCGGTCTCCGGCGCGCGCTCGAGCAGCACGAGATGGCCGCCCTGCGGCACGATCTCGATCTGCGCGCGCGGCAGGAGTCGCGCCATCATGCGTGCGTTCACGAGCGGCACGAGCGGATCGTCGTCGCCCGCGAGGATCAGCGTCTCGTGTCCGATCCTGGGCAGCACCGGCAGGCTCGAATAGGTGTTCACGGCGAACAGCTGATGGAGCCAGCCGCGCCAATGCGGCACGCGGGACGGCAGGAAGCGGATCGCGGCCGCGGGATCCTCGCGGAGCGATCCGCCGAAGATCGCGGCCGCCGTCGGGAGGAAGCCTGCGCTGCGGTAGGCCGAGGGCGGCACGGTGAGCAGACGGGCTGCTGCGCCCAGACCCGGAATGCTGCCCAGGCCAGGGCTCGTACTGGCGAGCACGAGCCGCCGGACGCGCTTCGGATGCCTCGCCGCGAGCTGCTGCGCGACGATGCCGCCGAAGGAATACCCGATCACGTCGACGGTCGGGAATCCGAGCGCCCCGCAGAGCCGATCCGTCAGCCGCGCGAGCGCGGGGATCCCGAGCGGCCAGGGCGAGGGCTTCGAGCCGCCCGTTCCCGGCGCGTCGAATGCGATGGTCTGGTGTCCTGGCAGCTCCGCGAGAAGCGGCGCCCAGAGCTCGAGCGAGCCGGCGAAGCCCATGATGAGAAGCACCGGGCGGCCCTTTCCCGCGATGCAGACACGCAGGCGCTGGACGCCGATGCCGATCTCCTCGCTCGGCGGCGCGGCGGGCCGCTCCACTACGCGTGTCGCGCCATGAAGGCCTTGATGTGGGGCGCGATCGTCTGGCGGAAGCGGTGGCCGCTGAAGATGCCGTAGTGGCCGACGCCGGCCTCGACGCGCTTCTCGCGCATGTCGGCCGGGATGTTGACGAAGATGTCGTGGGCGGGCTCGGTCTGTCCCGGGGAGCAGATGTCGTCGAGCTCGCCCTCGAGGGTCATGAGCGCCGTCTTCTCGACGGCCGCGAAATCGACCGGCTCGCCGCGGTAGCGCATCTTGCCCTTCGGAATGTGGTGGTCGAGGAAGACGCGCTCGAGGGTCTCGATGTAGAACTGGGCGTCCATGTCGAGCACGGCCATGTAGTCGTCGTAGAACGTGCGGTGCTTCTCGGCCTGATCGCTGCGCTTGCGGGCGACGTCCCAGAAGAAGTTCCAGTGTTTGGCGAGATGCCGGCCGGGCTTGAGCCCCATGAAGCTCGCGAGCTGCATCGCGCCGGGATAGACCTCTCGCTCGTAGCCCGCATAGCCGTAGGGGACGCGGTAGATCGCGAAGCGGCGATACCAGTCGATGCCCATCTTCTTCGCGGTCAGGTTGTAACGGGTCTCCTTGATGCGCGTATCGACGGGGCCGGCGAGGACCGTCAGGGACTTCGGTGTCGCGGGGCTGTTCCGGGCCGCGAGCCGCGCGGTCGCGATCATCGCCTGGACGGTCGGCTGGCAGACGGCCATCAGATGGACGCCGGGGCCGACGGCCTCGAGAAACGCGTCGATCGTGTCGACGAAATCGTCGAAGCCGAAGCTCGGGGCGACGGAGAGCGGGATGTCGCGCGCGTCGAGCCAGTCCGTCAGGTAGACGTCGTGATCGGGCAGGAACGTCCGCACCGTATCGCGCAGCAGCGTCGCGTGATGCCCCGAGAGGGGCGCGACGAGCAGGACCTTCGGGCCGTCGAAGCCGTTGCGCTCGAAATGGACGAGATTGCAGAAGGGCTGGCGGGCGACGATCCGCTCGTTGACGAAGACGTCCTCCCCGTCGATCCGCACGCGCTCGAGTCCGAACTTCGGCTTCTCGTAGCGCCTCGTCAGCCGCTCTCCGCTCTCGAAGAAGGCTTCGGCGAATTTGCCGACGTGGGTATAGGAGAGCGGATTCAGGGGATGCTTCGACCAGTGGCGGGCGAGATCCCAGCCGTGGTTGACCGCTTCGGCGCTCCGCGTGTAGAAGTCCAGGGTCGTGTAGTGCACGCGGATCAGACTCCCTGTCTCACATAACGTCCCGGCGCCGGCTCGAGCGCGGGATGAAGATCGCTCCCGAGTCGCCCCGTCGCCTTCTTCTCCGGGCCCGAGCGCTCGCGGGCCCATGCGGACCAGACCGTCCACCAGGTCCCCGCGCTCTGCTTCGACTCCGCGAGCCAGGCGTCGGGATCGGGTCCCGGCTTCGGCCCCAACCGATAGCTCGCCTTCGGGTTGCCGGGCGGGTTGACGAGGCTCGCGATGTGGCCGGCGTTGCTGAGCACGAAGGTGCTGTCGCCGCCGAGCAGCTGCGTCGTGCGGTAGCAGCCCTTCCAGGGCGTGAGGTGGTCGCTGACGGCGCCCGTCACGAAGTTGTCGACCGTGATCGCGGCGAGATCGACGGGCTCGCCCATGACCTCGAGCTTTCCGCTGCACATCGCGTTCTCGAAGAAGACCTGGATGAACTGCTCGTGGAGCGCCGCGGGCAGGTTCGTCGAGTCGTTGTTCCAGGCGAGGATGTCGAAGCCCGGCGGCTTGCGGCCCATCAGGTAGTTGTTGACCCAGTAGCGCCAGACGAGATCGTCCGGCCGCGCCCAGGAGAAGACGCCCGAGAGCTGCTCGCCGGGGAAGACGCCGAGCAGGTTCGTCACGCCCCGCGAGAGCGCGATCGCGCCCGGACGCTGGAGGCGGCCGAGGGGCGCGCGTTCGTACCAGTCGAGCATCGTGACGCCGTAGGCGATCGAGGCGACGCGCTCGTCGCCCACGCGCGCCATGTAGGCGAGCAGCGCGGTCGCGGTGATGCCGCCGGCGCAGAAGGAGACGAGGTTCACCTTCTCGCTGCCGGTGACCTCGCAGACGGCCGTGATGCCTTCGAGCAGGGCGCCCACGTAGGTATCGAGGTTCCAGTCGCGCTGGGCGCGGGTCGGGTTGCGCCAGCTGACGGTCAGGATCGGATGACCCTGCGAGAGCGCGTACTCGACGAAGCTCCGGCCCGGGGCGAGATCCATGAAGTAGTACTTGTTGATCTGCGGCGGGATCATGAGGGTCGGCGTCGACAGCACCTTCTCGGTCGTCGTCGCATACTGGATGATCTCGAGGACCTCGTTGCGGAAGACGACGGCGCCCGGCGTCAGGGCGACGTCCTTGCCGACCTCGAACGCGCTGCGATCGACCTGCGACGGCATGCCCTGGTTGTTCCAGAGATCGTTCAGCATGTGCTTCGCGCCGCGCAGGAGGCTCGTTCCGCCGGTGTCGAAGGCCTCCTTGATCGCTGCGGGATTGCCCCAGAAGGTATTCGTCGGCGCGGCGGCCGAGGTCAGCAGCTCGAGCGCGTGATGGATCTCCTCGAAGTCGCGCCAGACCTCCGGGTCTTCGCTGACGGCGCCGTGGACCGCATCGAC
>CAUJGH010000215.1 GCA_963169575.1 Myxococcota bacterium
CTTGCAGCTTGACGGACGTGACCTGAGTGGAAGTCAGCGTCCCGAACAGAGCGATAAATACGACGCCAGAGCAGTTCTGGCAATCGACCCACGAACTGTTCTGGTCGGACGTGCCCGCGGCCACCGCGTTCAGGACGCGAATCGGTTGCGCAGCCGCCTCGAGGGCGCGATCGGACGGGTCCGCGGCGGGCGGCCCGCGAAGCCCGGGCGACCGGTGCGCGGCCGGGCGGGGCGACCGGCCGGCCCGAAAGCGCGGAAGAGCGCCCGCAAACGCTCGACCTGAGCCCGTTTTCGCGCTCGACCCGGCTGCTATCGTCCCGCTCGCTTTGCGGCTGGCGGCCGCAACGAGCCGCCGCTCGGCGGCTTCCCGGCCCGCTCGCGGCCGGGCGGACGCCGTCCAGGAACGTAACCGGGTCGAGCGGGAGTCGAGATGCGGATCGGGGATCTCAAGGGTCGGAAGGTCGGAATCTGTGCGTCGGGAGGACTCGACAGCAAGTCGGTGACGACGCGCCTCAAGGAAGAGGGCCTCGACGTCGTCGCCTTCATCGCCGATCTCGCGCAGCCCGACGAGAGCGACGTCCACGACATCCCCCGCCGCATGGCCCCGACCGGTGCGCCGACGAAGGTCGTCGACCTCAAGGAGTCGATGGCGCGTGCGGCCATGATGGTCGTCAAGGCCCAGGCCCGCTACGACGGCGGCTACTGGAATACGACCGGGATCGCCCGGGCCGTGAAGGTCCACGGCCTGCTCGGCGCGATGCGCGCCGAGGGCTGCAGCGTCCTCGCCCATGGCGCGACCGGCCGCGGCAACGATCAGCTCCGCTTCGAGCGCTACACCAACGTCCTCGCTCCGGACATGAAGGTCTACGCGCCCTGGCGTGATCCCGGCCTGCTGACCCAGTTCCCGGGTCGCAAGGAGATGGTCGCCTACCTGCGGGCGAAGGGGATCGAAGCATCGACCGGCCCCGCGAAACGTTATTCGACGGATGCGAATCTCGCCGGCCTGTCCCACGAAGCCGAGGATCTCGAGTCGCTCGAGACGCCGGCGACGATCGTGACGCCGACGATGGGCGTCTGGCCGCAGGACGCGCCGGACGCGGTCGAGACCGTCTCGCTCCGCTACGAGAAGGGCCTCTGCGTCGAGCTCAACGGCAAGCGCCTCGCGCCCCTCGAGATGATGCTCGAGGCGAACCGCGTCGCCGGCCGCAACGGCATCGGCATCTCGAACGCCCTCGAGAACCGCATCATCGGCACCAAGAGCCGCGGCGTCTACGAGGCCCCCGGCATGGAGCTGCTCGGCCGCGGCCTCGAGTCGATCTACCAGGCCGTGCTCGACCGCCGCGCGGCGCTGCTCTTCCGCGATCTCTCGAAGCTCGTCGCCGACGCGATCTACGACGGCCGCATCTTCGACCCGACCCCGCGCGCGGCGCTCGCCGCGATCGATACGCTCGCGGATACGGCGAGCGGTCGCGTCGAGCTCGGGCTCTACAAGGGCAACCTCTTCTTCCAGCAGATGACCGACGTCGCGGGCTCCCTCTACAACCAGGCCGACGCGTCGATGGAGGCCTCGGAGGGCCTCAATCCGACGAGCAGCCAGGGCTATGTCGAGATCCAGCGCGTCGAGGCCATCGCCCTCGCCCGCGCCGGGCAGATCGTCTCGCCGAGCTGGTAGCGCCGCGCTTCGTCTCGGGCATTCTCATCAGGCCTTCGCCCGAGCCGATTTCGTCACCGTTCGTCGGCACCGCCTCGCGCGCCGTGCGGTCCGGCCGCGCGCCTTCGTGCGCGCTGCACGGGCGCTGCCCATGCGCGCCTCACAATCCCGGCGACCGACCATCTTCCCTTCGGTCCGCGCCGCGACGCGTCGATACGCGCGCGAGCCGAAGGCCACCGCCAGCGGCCCGATCGAGCGGGGGATCCGGACATGCAACGCGACGAGCCTCGCGACGAGGCGACCTGGGGTCGCGGAACGATCGTGAGTCTGACGCGGCTGCCCGGGCGCGATCATCCGGCGGCGCGACCGATCGGGATCGGCGAGCTCATGACGCGGCTCGAGGTCGGCAACCCGATCCAGATCCGGCTCGACGCGGGCGACGGCGGCCGACTGCTCGCGGCGAGCTCGATCGTCCGGCTGGAATCGGTCGCACCGGACACCGTCCGCATCGCGACCCGCAACCACCGCTACGAGCTGCGCCGCATTTCCGCCTCGCTCGCCCCCGCACGCCTGCCTCACGCGCCGATCGCCCCCGCCTCCGCCGGGCCCGGCGAAACACGCCCGGATGAGACGCAGATCGTCGAGGCCGGCGACTGGCCCGAAGCCGCGCCCGATCGCTTCGAACAGGGCGCCCGCGTCCGACTCGTGCAGGAACGCGAGGGCGAAATCCGGGAGCTCGGCCACGCGACGCTGCTCGCCGACATCGTTCCCGGACAGCCCGCTTCGTTCGGCATCGAGGGACGGATCGTCGCGACCTCTCCCGTCCGCGCCGTCGTCGAGATCGGAAAATCCGCCGTGCGGCTCGTGACGGGCAACTCCATCTACAAGCTCGAGCTCGACCCGAGCGGATCGGACGATTGAATTGGCCGATCCCGCCGCGAAATCTCCGAAAGCCCGCCCCGCCGGCGCGACCGACCGAGCGGCCGCCGAGCGGCCGCAGCAGCAACCGCAAGAGATCTACACCTCCGACATGCTCGCCCTGCTCGAGGCGACGCCCGACCTCGTCGCACTGACGAACGGCGAGCGCTTCCTCTACCTGAATCGCGCGGCTTCGCGCTTCCTCGGCATCGCCGACGACCGCAAGGGGCTCGAAGTCGCGCCGTCCGAAGTCGTGCCCGGCTCCCAGAACGCCGTGGTCGCCCAGGCAGTGGGCGAGATCCGCTCCGGCCGCCCCTGGCGCGGCGAGATCCTGCTCGAGCGGCACGACGGGGCGCTCGTGCCGTTCTCGGCCGTCGCCTTCGAGGCCGGCCCGCGCGCCGGGCGGTCCGAGCGGCGTTATGCGGCGATCTTTCGCGACCTCTCGGCCCAGAAGGCCTACGAGCTCGAGCTCGAGTCGAGCGTCTTCGTCGAAGAGCTGACGGGCCTCGCGAATCGGCGCCGCTTCCTCGAACAGCTCGGCCGCACGCTGCGGGAACCGACGAGCACCCGCGGCCGGATCGGCCTGATCGCCGTCGATCTCGACCGCTTCAAGCTCGTGAACGACAGCATGGGCCCGGCCGCAGGCAATCGGCTGCTGATCGCCGTCGCCGACCGGATCCAGCTCGCCGTCCGCTCGTCGGATCTCGTCGCGCGCCTGTCGGGCGACGAGTTCATCGTGCTCTGCGAGGACACCGCTCCCGATTCGCTGCAGATCGTCGCCGAGCGGATCCGCTCCGCGCTGGCGCAGCCCTTCACGATCGCCCGTCGCGAGATCGCCCTGACGGCGAGCCTCGGCATCGTTCGCAGCACGACGGACCGCGCGGATCCCGAAGCCCTGCTGCAGGACGCGATCACGGCGAACCAGCAGGCGAAGAACCAGGGCGGTGACCGCATCGCCTGGTTCGACCCGGTCCAGCGCCTCCAGGTCGCCTCGCGGCTCTCGCTCGAGCAGGAGCTGCGCAAGGCGATGCGCCAGAACGAGTTCGAGCTCGTCTATCAGAAAGAGGTCTGGCTGACCACGGCCGATCTCGTCTGCTTCGAGGCCTTGATCCGCTGGCGCCATCCGCAGCGCGGGCTCGTCCCGCCCGACGAGTTCATCCCGATCGCCGAGGCGACCGGGCTGATCGTGCCGATCGGCGAATGGGTCATCAGCCGCGTCTGCAGACAGCTCGCCGACTGGGCGGCGGCCGGGCTGCACGGGCTCTCGGTGTCGGTCAACGTCTCGCCGCGCCAGATCGCGCAGAGCGACTTCCCGCAGCGCCTGCACGCGATCCTCGAGCAGGAATCGATCCGCCCCTCACAGCTCAATCTCGAGATCACCGAGTCCGTGATGAGCGATCAGTCCCGCGCCTTCCTCAATCGCATCCACGACCTGCAGAGCGCGGGCTTCACGATGGTGATGGACGATTTCGGGACGGGTTATTCGTCGCTCTCGCAGCTGCGCACGCTGCCCTTCAGCATCCTCAAGATCGACAAGGCCTTCGTCATCGACATGCTCGAGCGGCCTGCCGACCAGCAGCTCGTCGACGCGATGATCCGCATGGCGCATGCCCTCGGCCGGATCGTCGTCGCCGAAGGCGTCGAGACCCAGGAGCACGCCGATCGCCTCTCCGAGATGGCCTGCGAAATGGCGCAGGGCTGGTTCTACGGCAAGCCGGCGAGCGGCGAGGACATCACGGCCTGGCTGCTCGCGGAGCAGGAGAAGCGCGAGCGGGAGGAAGACGCGAGCGGCGACGAAGACGACGTAACGCCCGTCATCTGAAGGAGGCGACGTCCTGCCCGGCGACGCCGCATCGCACGCCGTTCAGCCGCGCCGCAGACGCTCTTCGAGTCGATCGAGCTCGGCCTGCAGCGCCTTCGGGACGCGATCGCCGAAAGTCGCATAGAACGCTCGGATCTTCGGGATCTCCCCGAGCCAGGCCTCGGCATCCACGCGCGTAAGCGTCTGGAGGGCGCCGTCGCCGAGGGACAGTCCGGCGACGTCGAGCTCGCCCTCGGCCGGCAGGATGCCGATCGCGGTCTCGCGGCCGCCCATCTTCTCCGCGCAGCGCTCGTGGATCCATTTCAGGACCCTACTGTTCTCGCCGTAGCCGGGCCAGAGGAACTCGCCCTGCGCGCCCTTGCGGAACCAGTTGACGTAGAAGATGCGCGGCAGCTGGGCGCCCGCGCGCTCGCCGATGCGAAGCCAATGGCCCCAGTAGTCGGCCATGTTGTATCCGCAGAAGGGCAGCATGGCCATCGGATCCCGGCGAAGCTCGCCGACGACGCCGTTCGCAGCGGCGGTCTTCTCGCTCGAGATGATCGAGCCGAGGAAGGTCCCGTGGGCCCAGTCGCGCGCCTCGTGGACCAGCGGCACGACGGTCGCGCGACGGCCACCGAACAGGATCGCGCTGATCGGTACGCCGCGCGGATCCTGCCACTCGTCGGCGATCACGGGGCATTGCCGGGCCGGCGCCGTGAAGCGCGCGTTCGGATGGGCGGCCGGGGCCGGCGAGGCGGGCGTCCAGTCGCGACCCTGCCAGTCGACGAGATGCGCGGGCTTCTCCGACATCTCTTCCCACCAGACGTCGCCGTCGTCGGTCCGCGCGACGTTGGTGAAGATGCAGTTCTCGGCGAGGCTCGCCATCGCATGGGGATTCGAGCGGACGCTCGTCCCGGGCGCGACGCCGAAGAAGCCGGCCTCGGGGTTGATCGCGTAGAGACGGCCGTCTTCGCCGAACTTCATCCAGCAGATGTCGTCGCCGATCGTCTCGATCGACCAGCCGTCGAGGGTCGGATCCATCATCGCGAGATTCGTCTTGCCGCAGGCCGACGGGAACGCGGCGGCGACGTACTTCGCATCACCCGCCGGCGAGGTCAGCTTCAGGATCAGCATGTGCTCGGCGAGCCAGCCCTCGTCGCGCGCCATCACCGACGCGATCCGCAGCGCGAAGCATTTCTTGCCGAGCAGCGCATTGCCGCCGTAGCCCGAGCCATAGCTCCAGATCTCCCGCGACTCCGGGAAATGGACGATGTACTTGTTCTCGCTGTTGCAGGGCCATCGCACGTCGCGCTCGCCGGGCGCGAGCGGATGCCCGACGGAATGCAGGCAGGGCACGAATTCACCGTCCTCGCCGAGTACTTCGAGGACCCGCGATCCCATGCGCGTCATGATGCGCATGCTGGCCACGACGTACGGGCTGTCGGTCAGCTGGACACCGACATGCGCGATCGGCGAGCCGATCGGCCCCATGCTGAACGGCACGACGTAGAGCGCCCGGCCCCGCATCGCGCCGCGGAACAGCCCGCTGAGCGTCTCGCGCATCGCTTCGGGATCGCGCCAGTTGTTGGTCGGTCCGGCGTCCTCCGCGCTGCGGCTGCAGATGAACGTCCGGTCCTCCACGCGTGCGACGTCGGCGGGATCGGATTGGACGAGATAGCTGTTGGGCCGGCGGACCGGATCGAGGCGCTCCGCGGTCCCGGTCGCGAGCATCTGCTCGAACATCCGGTCGTATTCCGCTCGGGACCCGTCGCACCAGACGACCTGCTCGGGCTCCGTCAGCTTGGCGAACTCTTCGACCCAGGCGAGCAATCGGCGATGCTGCGTTGGCGCGGCGAACGGCATGGAGCGGATTCTCCCGGCGAATGGTCACCCCGCGCGGAGAAGCCGGGCGGGCCTTTACGATATCGCGACTTGCCGGTCTGTAACCGGCCATTCCTGCAAGTGGCCCTCCCGGCGGAGCGCGTTACGTCGCTTCGGCGGACTCCGAGTCGTCGGCGGCGAGCAGGGCCTGAAGGGTGTCGGCGAGGGCCTGTGTGGCCTCGGCACGGGCGAGTGCGGCGTCGTCCGCGGCGCGCAGTCGGGCAAAATCCCGCTCGAGTCGCTTGCGGAAGACCGCATCGAGGGGCAGCGCGGCGGCAGGCACGGCTTCGACCTCGACCGGATCGCGGCGGGCGTGGGTCCGGCGCGACAGCAGCCGGGCATGCAGCCGGGCTCGGCCCAGCAGTACGAAGGGAAAGCCCGGGCTCCGAGCGGGCCCGTACCGGACGAGTCGTCCGCCGAGCGGCCGATCGACGAGCGTGAGCTCGGGCAGGCGCTGGGCACCCAGGAATCCGAGCACCCCGCCGACGACCGCGCCGGTCGCGACGCCGAGCAGCAGCGATGCACCGCCGACCGCGAGATCGATGACCCCGCCGGTCGCAGCGCCCCCCGCCGCGCCGGCACTCACGAGCTGGCGGCGGGTGAGCCCGAAGACGAGCCAGGTCCCTTCGGCGAAGAGATCCGCTTCGAGCAGCGCGAGCTCGTCTGCGCGGGCCTCGAGCGCGGCGTGTCCATGAATGGCCTGCACGCGCTCGCGGGCAGCACGCTCGCTGCGGGCGAGGCTCGCATGATATTCGGCGGCGAGCGCTTCGCGGTGGAGCTCCGCCGACTCGTCCGGCGCGATCCGCCGCTCGACGTCGTAGACGAGCGCCTGCGCGATCCATTCGGCGATCGCCCGCGCCGTCTGGATCCGCCGTCCGACCCGCGCTCGCTCCAGCGCCGCGAGCGCAGCCTCGATCGGTGCGCGCCAGCCGGCCTCGAGCTCCGCGAACGCCTTCAGCAATCGGGACTGGGCCTGCAGATCCGCGTTCACCGCGTCGACGACGCGCACGATCCGGAAGAATTGCCCGAGCGCAGCCTCCCATTCAGTGACGTGGTCGCGACTCGAGATCGGATTGATGACGGCGAGCGACGGCCGACCCGTCCAGCGCAGGATCTCCATCTCGGCCTCGTACTGCGGCCCGTAGGCGACGCTGCCGTCGACGACGTAGACGATGCCCGCCCCCGCGACGATCGGCCCGAGCAGCTCGCACTCGTCGGGGAAGCGCTCTCGCTGGCCCGGCATCGCGAGGAACTCGGCGACGAGACGCGGCCGATCCGCGGCGCTCGCATTCGTCTCGCGGGCGCGGCTCTCGAGGGCGGCGAGCACGGCGCGGGCGCGCTGGAAGCCCGGTGTGTCGATCAGGACGTAGAGCGGGACCCCGTCGATGCGGAACGGATACTCGCGGGCGACGAGCGTCGTCCCGGGATGCGGCGCGATCGCGACGGAGGCGTCGCGCGCGAGCGTCGCGACGAGGCTCGATTTCCCCTTGTTGGGATGTCCGACGACCGCGAAACGCGGCAGCGGTCCGGAAGGCGCGGCCTCGTCGCTCGGGCGGGTCATGCTGCGCCCCGCGCGTTCGCACGCTCGATCCTCGCGACGGCCAGCCGCGAATCCGCGAGCGAGGCGAGCTTTCTTTGCCAGGTCTCGAGATCGCGCACCGCGCCCCCGACCAGCACGACGGCGAGCGCTCGTTCTGCTCCCGCCGCCGCGCGAAGCGCCGCGAGGAAGTCGAGCAGCTCGAGCAGCGGCGGCTCGTCTCCGCGCACGCAGACGAGTAGCGCACCGCCCGATCCGGCCACCGCCCGCACGACCGCCGCATCCGCCTCGACGCTCGCCCGCCCGCCCGCCGCATGGATCCGCAGCCCGGCGCCGATCTCCGCCTCGATCGCCGCCGGCGAGATCGCCTCCGCCCAGACGATCGCGACGGGGACCTCGCCGCCCGCCGCCCGCGACATCCAGCCCGCGAGCGCGACCTCGGGCACCATCGCGTCCAGCGCGCGCGAGGCGCGCTCCTGCCCGCCCTCGCCCCCCGATTCGATCCAGGGCGACGCGAGCGATTCGAGCAGCGCGAGCGCACCCGGCATGAGGCGCAGAACGCGCTCGCACTCCCGGCCGACGACGAGCGCCACGATCGGCAACGTCAGCAGCCGCGGAAGCAGCGCATAACAAGCGATCGCCATCACGAGGAAGGGCCACCAGCCGCCGTAGAGGAGCGGCGAGCTTCCGGAAAGCGCATCGCCCGGGCCCGGCGATCCCGGCGCGACGCGGAAATGACGCGTCGCCTCGACCAGCTCGAGCGAGGGGGAAGCCGCGGGCCAGAGCTCTGCCCAGGGGCGGGCGAGCGCGCCAACGAGGCGATGCACGCGCTCGGGCGCGACGTCGAGGGTCGTGCTCCAGCCGAAGGCGAGATCGGTGAAGACGACGAAGATCCCGGTCGCCGCGAGCGCGCCGATCCCGAAGCCGACCCCCCCGAGCAGCAGGAATTGCGTCGCCAGCGCGCGCTGCAGGCGAACGAGCAGAGCCGCATGGGCCCGGGCGCGGCCGAAGATCGCCTCGGCGTCGGACCGGACCGACGCGGGCAGCAGGCGCAGGATCAGACGGTGGAGCGGGCGGGCGAGCGGCGCGCGATCGGAGGCTGCGCGGCGCCCGCGGAGGAGCCCGCCGAAGAGGGTCGCGAGCCAGGACAGGAAAGGCAGCGCGACGAGGACCCCGAGGCAGGCGGCGATCGAGATGCGGCCGCCCGGCCCGCGGATCGAGAGCAGCGCCGACGTCGCGCTCCAGCCGAGCAGCATGCCCCCGAGCGAGAAGACGGCCCGGGTCCATGCGACGGCATGCACGACGCGCCGGACCCGCAGCGCCAGAGCGGGCGTCGCCGAGAGCGCGACCCAGCGGCGCAGCCGGCGCGCGCCCTGTTCGTCGGCGAGCACCGGCGCGAGGGCGCGGTCCTGTGTGCGCCGCTCGCTCTCGAGAAGGGCCTGACGCGCCTCGAGCGCGAGTGCGAGCCCGACGACGTCGGCGAGCGCCAGACGGCCGCGCATCCGCCCCGCGGCCGCGCTCGCTCCGGTCGGCGGCCGATCGCTCGCTCCGGCGCCCATGCGTTCGTGTCCCCCGCCCCGCCGCTGAACGTCCTGACGCACGGCCGGCGATTCGCGGCCCGGCCATCGCCGCCGGAACTGCAGCCGATCGGCGCGACGAGTCTTAGCGGTTGGCGAAACGGGGAGCAAAGACGATCCGTGTGTCACGAACCTCAAGCCCCGAAGCTTCGCGACCGATTTTCGGAGTGGATCCGCCTCGCTGCGGGTCCGAATCGGCTCCTTCTCGAACTTCTGATCGCCGACCGGATTGCCCCCCATGTCCGAGCCTCTCGACTTCTTCGGTCTGGACTGCGCACCGTTTGCCGACGAGGCGCCGGCCTCCGTCGTCATCGGAACGCGTTCGCTCCGCAAGGTCGTCGCCCGGATCCAGGCGTGCGTGCGGGATGGCGGGACTCGGATCGGTGTCCTCGGCACCACCGGCATCGGCAAGTCGCGGCTCGCTCGCGCGCTGCGGGGACTCTTCCAGGGCAGCGCGCGCGTCGCCACGATCCTCGACCCGAGCGAGGATTGGCGATCGCTGCGCGCCGCGCTGGCCCGGGACTGGGCGCTGGACGGCGAGAAGCTCGCGCGCACGAGCCTCGTCGCCGCCGCTCGCAGCCATCGGCTGCTGCTCGTCGTCGACCGCGCGGAAGCGGCGAGCGAGACGCTTCTCCAGCATCTCGATGCGCTGCAGGCGATCGAACGATCGGCGGGGATCGCGGCCGTGACGGTCGTCCTCTTCGTTCGCAGTGATCGCGACGAGGAGGCCCCGCGGCCGGCCGTGCTCGATTGGCTCGCCGCACGACCCGACACCCGGGTCGTCCGCCTGCGCACCGGCTCGCATCCGCTGGCCCGGCGCGTTGGCGCCGAGATGGCCGATGGGGAGTTCCTGGGCTTCCTCGACGACGACGATGAGTTGCTTCCCGATACGCTCGAGAAGAAACTGGCCTGGTTCCGCGCCCACCCCGCAGACGATGTCCTGATTACCGATGGCTTTCGGGTCAGTGGCGCAATCGAGACGCGGGTTTTCCCTCCGCGGGAGGAACGCGGCGACGATCTCATCGGGAACATGATGCGGGCCGGATGGAGCGCATGCTCCTTTACATTGCGGACCCGGAAGATCGATCTCTC
>CAUJGH010000216.1 GCA_963169575.1 Myxococcota bacterium
AAGGTCCCGTTTCGGGTGTCCGCGCTCGGCGCCGACTGTGTCGCCGTGACCGCCCACAAGATGAACGGCCCGCTGGGCATCGGCGCGCTCTGGACGCGTTCGCCCGTGGCGCCGCTCTTCAAGGGGGGCGGTCAGGAGCGCGGTCAGCGCGGCGGCACCCAGCCCGCCGTCCTCGCCTGGGCGTTCGCCGAGGCGGCCACCCGCGCCGCGGCCGACGCGGACGCCCCCGCCGATGGACTCGCCGAAGACCTCCACCGACGCCTGCGCATCGCGGCGGGCCGGCTCGCTCGGCCCGAGCCGGAGGCGAGACGGCGCTTCGCCCGCGCGCGCCGCCGACGCGCCCACCGGACGGACCGCCTGGCCGACGACGCCGCGCTCGAGGGGCGCAGCAAACGCGCCCGCACCCGCGCGCACGCGTTTCCGCCGCCGCCGGCCGGCCTCGAGATCTCGGAGGACGCCCGGAGGCTGCTCGCCCATCAAGCTCGCGAGCGTCCCAGGGCGCCCGAAGCCCGCAGGCTGGAATCGGCTCGCGACTGTTATGTCTGCAAGGCGCCCTACGTCGACCTTCATCCGCACTACGACGCGATGTGCCCGCCCTGCGCCGAGCTGAACTGGGCCAAGCGCCATCAGAGCGCCGACCTCGGGGGCCGGGTCGCGCTCGTGACCGGCGCGCGCGTCAAGATCGGATACGAGGCGGTGCTGATGCTGCTGCGCGCCGGCGCCCGCGTGATCGCGACGACCCGCTTCGCGGTCGACGCCGCCGAGCGCTTCGGGCGCGAGCCCGACTTCGGACGATGGCGCGAAAGGCTCCGGATCGAAGCGCTCGATCTGCGCAATACGCCGTCCGTCGAGGCCTTCTGTCGGCGTCTTGTCGCCGAAGAGTCGCGACTCGACTTCCTCGTCCACAATGCTTGTCAGACCGTGCGCCGCCCGCCCGCCTACTACGAGGAGATGGTGGCGAGGGAGGACCGTGCGCGCCTCGCGCCGGGAGAGCAGGCCCTGCTCGGCGCAGTCGCGCCCGAAGCGCCCGCGACGCAGGCCGCGGCGGAAGGGGCCCTGGTGCGGCCCGAAGCGCCGCGAGAGGTCGCCGCGCTCTCGGTCGTCGACCTGCTGGACGAGGCCGCACTCGCGCCGCTCTTTCCGCGCGGCATGCGGGACGGCGAGGGGCAGCCGCTCGACCTGCGGGAGAAGAACTCGTGGCGGCTCGACCTCCACGAGGTCTCGACCATCGAGCTCCTCGAGGTCCAGCTCGTGAACGCCGTCGCGCCCTATGTCCTCAACGCGCGACTCAAGCCGCTGATGCTGGCCGTGCCGACCCGCGACAAACACGTCGTGCACGTCTCGGCGATGGAGGGCCAGTTCTACCGGACCTTCAAGACGAGCCGTCATCCCCATACGAACATGGCGAAGGCCGCCCTCAACATGATGACGCGGACCTCGGCCGCGGATTTCGTTCGCGACGGGATCCACATGAACAGCGTCGACACCGGCTGGGTCACCGACGAGGACCCCTTCGCGAAGTCCGTCGAGAAAGAGACCTCGCAGCGCTTCGCACCCCCGCTCGACGCGGTCGACGGCGCCGCCCGCGTGCTCGACCCGATCTTCACCGGCTTCAACACGGGCCATCACGTCTGGGGCCAGTTCCTGAAGGACTACGCGCCGACGCGCTGGTAGGAGATTTGGGCGCGGCTTTTCCGCCCCGCCCGCGCAGAACCCGATCGCCGATGGCGTCGATTCCGTCCGATTCGCCGCTCAGCTGCGTCCCCGAAGCGGCCGATCAGCGGACGACGTTCGGGCGCGCGCGGTGCGCGCCGTCCCGCCGACGGGCGGGGGATCGCCGCCGACCCGTCCCCCCGATCGAGGTCCGGATCGTTGAAGCAGCTGCTCTCGTCTCCGCATGTCTACAACGCCCTGCAGAACCTGCTGTCGGGCCCGGCGCGCCGGCGCAAATTCCATCGCGAGATCCTCGAGATGCCCGAGAAGGGCCGCGTGCTCGACATCGGCTGCGGCACGGCGAACGGCCTCGCCTGCCTCTCCCCTGCCATCGAGTACGTCGGCTTCGACGCGTCGGCGCCCTACATCGAATACGCGCGGCGCAAATACGCGGATCGCAGCGCCGAATTCCATCAGGAGATCGTCGAGAAGGCCGATCTCTCGCGCCTCGGCCGCTTCGACGTCGTGATCGCCACCGGCATCCTGCACCACCTGAACGACGAAGCGGCGATCCGCCTCTTCGAGCTCGCGCAGATGGCGCTCGCCGACGGCGGCCGATTGATCACGGTCGATCCCTGCTTCGTGCCCGACCAGCATCCGATCAGTCGCCGCATGGTCGGCAACGACCGGGGCGAGTTCGTCCGGCCGTTCGAGCGCTATGCGGCGCTCGCGCGGAGCGTCTTCGACGACGTTCGCGCCGTCCATCGAAACGATCTGCTGCGGATCCCGTACGACCACTGCGTGATGTTCAGTCGCGACGCATCGGACGCGGCGAGCCTTCGGTCCGACCCTTGAGCGATCCGGCGATCGGCGAATCGGCGACCGAGGTCCCGAGCCCGGCCCCCCCTGCTCCGCGGCCGGCGTCCGAGCCTTCGGACGCGGCGCGCGCGCTCCTGCTGAGCACCCTGATCCTGCTGGGATGCGTCGCCTACGGAGCCGCGACCTTCGCGCTCGAGTTCGACACGAACGACGACGCCGCGATGCTCGGCATCTCGCTCGGCCTCTTCAGCGATCGGCTCGGCGACCCCCGCCTCGTTCATCAGTCGGCCTTCCTGGGCGCAGGGATCGGAGCGCTCTTCCGGATCCTGCCGGCCTTCGACTGGTACTCCGCGACCCAATGGCTGCTCTGCCTCTCCGGCTTCGGGGCGATCGGCTTCACGCTGCTGCGCCGCGACCGCAGCGTCCTCGCCCTCGCGAGCTTCGCGGCCGTCGCCTCGGCCTTCGTCGCGCCGATCCTGTTCCGGATGCAGTTCACGCAGACCTCGTTCGTCTGCCTCACCGCGAGCGCGGCGCTGCTCCTCGACGCCGTCAGCCGACCGCGCGCCGGACGGGGGACGCTCGGCGTCGCCCTTGCCTTCGGTGTCCTGTCGATCCTCGTCCGCTCCGTCAATCTCGTCGCCGCCGGGATCGTCTTCGCATTTCTCGCCGCGGGTCTCGCCTTGAACTGGATCTCGAGAGGAGAGGGCCGGCGCGCGGCTGCGAGCGTGGCCCTCGTGCTCGGATTCGGCGCGGTCCTCGGCGCGATCGCCTGGGTCTCGAACCGCGCCGAAGGCGCGATCTTCTACTCGGATCCGGCCTGGAATGCGTTCTGGCTGCATCAGGCCGATCGCGCATTCGTGCTCGACCATTCGTCGGAAGGCGGCGAGCTCGCCCGGGTCGCCGCCGCCCTCGAGAGAAGTCTCGGCATCACGCCCCAGCAGCTGGTCGCGATGCTCCACTGGCTGCCGATCGACGAGCGAATCTATTCGCTCGAGAGCTTCGGCAGGATGGCGAGCGTCGTCCGCGAGATGGAGGCTTCGTCTCCGCCCGTCCTCGCGCGACTGGCCGCCCGCCTCCCCGAGCTGATCGGCTTCGCTTCGAGTAGCCCGATCTTCGCCCATTCCGCGATCTGGATCCTCGCCCTCGCGGGCCTTCAGGCCATCAAGAAGCCGGCCCTCTGGCCGAAATCGATCGCGATCGGCGTCGGCTGGACCGGCCTGCTGTTCGCGCTGATCGCGGGAATCTCCCTCGCCTACCGTCTTCCGCCCTATCGCGTATGGATGCCGCTCTCCCTGCTCTGCGTGATCGGCAGCCTGGCGTGTCATGCGATTCTCGCCGCAGAGCCCGCCCCGGATCCGGCCCACGAAGCGCGCGCGACGAGCAGCGAACGCCGGATCCTCGCGAGCCGCCTTTCCGTCCTGGGCCTCGTCGCCCTGGTCGGATTCGCGCCGCTCCATCTCGACTTCCGCCGACGCGCCTCCGAGCTGGCCCCGGTCGCGGAGCAGCTCTGCGCGATGACGGAAGCGCACGTCCGCGCCTTTCGCGCCCTGCCCCCCGGCGCCCGGATCTTCATCGCTCCGCGGGTCGTGCATTCGGAATGTTATTTGAAGCCCTTCCGCACCCGCTATCCGATCGAGCTGGAGGAGCACGTCGTCTCCTTCGGCTGGCGCAACCTCACGCCCTGGGTCCGCGAGCCCCTCTTCGCACAGCACGACCGCCTCTTCGACGCCGTCTGCGCCGATCCGCGCAACATGTTCGTCCTGCATCCGATCGACTGGAAAGACATCGAAGGCTATCTGAGGCGCCACGAGCCGGGCGTCGTGCTCGAGATCTACTCGGATCGCCTCCCGCCGGCGATTCTCACGTGTCGCCGCGGTCCCGAGCTCGGCCCGGACGATCAGCTCGTCGGCATCCGGCGGTCGGCATCGAATTCGCCGACCACCGCGGCCCGCTAGCGGGCCGCCTCGCGGATCGGCGCCGGCTCCCTTCGCCGGCAGATTCGGAATACCCGAGCGCGGCGATGCGCCCCGTCCGACTAGCTGGTGACGATCGCCGTCCCCGGCTTGAGGATCCGCCGCACCATCGGCTCGAACTCCGAGAGCGGCAACGTCTCGCCCTTCGGATCGAAGGCCTGCTGGTCGTAGAGCTCGCAAAATTCGGCGCAGGCGTCGAACCAGCGATGGTCGCGGAACTTCTCGCGGGCGTTGCGATCCATCCCGATGTGGTGCCAGAAGTAGTATCCCTGGAAGATGCCGTGATGCTGCAGGATCCAGTGGAGCTCTTCGCTGACGTACGGGCGCAGGATCGCCGCCCCGATCTCGGGATGATTGTTGGGCGCGAGCGTGTCGCCGATGTCGTGGAGCAGAGCCGCGACGACGTAGTCCTCCCCGCGGCCGCCGCGCAGGGCGAGCGTCGCGGTCTGGAGACTGTGGGTCAGGCGGTCGACGGGGAAGCCGCCGTAATCGCCATCGAGCAGACGCAGATGCGCGAGGGTGCGATCGGCCAGGCCAGCGCAGAGCTGCGCATGGTGCGGCGCGATGATCATCCAGTCCTCGCGCGTGCTCTCGGCCATGCGGTGGAAGGTCGCGCGATGGGGCGTCTCGGGCGCAGTCGTCATGACGTTCTCCTCTGGCGGGACAGGCGCACGATATCGATCGAAACTCCGATACGCACGCGTGTCGCGCCGAGGCCTCGACGCCGGCCGATGAAGCGCCGACGACGTCGACGCTCCGCGGAGGGCCGTCGACGCGCAGGCCGATCGCGCCGAATCGCCCGAAAGCCCTTCGCCACCGGGCCGCCTTCTGGTCTAGCCTGACGACCTCTCGCGCGATGGAGTCCCCGATGCTCTCGGTCCTGCAGAATGCCCGGCCCGGCGACGTGCGCCTCGATCCATTTCCCCATCTCGTGCTCCGCGACGCCCTGCCCCTGGTGCTGGTCGACGAGCTCGTCGGCAGCTACCCGAGCTTCGAGATGCTCGGGGTCGACGCCTCCGCGAACAACAAACGCTGGAGCCATTCGGCGCCGAAGGTCGCGGCCAACGCGGCGATCCCTGCACTCTGGCGCGAGGTGATCGCCTACCACGCCTCGCCGGCGTTCTGGGCCGAGGTCGCCGCGCTCTTTGCGGACGCGATCGTCCGCAGCCATCCCCGACTCTTTCCCGATCCCGCGCGCGTCGCCGCGCTGCGCCCCGGCGTGCGCGGCGTCGACACGCTGGAGACCCACGACATCCTGCTCGACGCGCAGCTCAGCGGGAACACGCCCGTGCGCGAGCCGGGCTCGGTGCGCACGACCCATCTCGACGACAACGCCAAGCTCTTCGCGGGCCTCTTCTACCTGCGCCCGGACGAGGACGACACCCCGGGCAGCGACCTCACGATCAGCCGCTATCGCCCCGGCCTGCGCAGCCGGGCGCAGAAGCTCGCCTGCTTCGAGCGGATGTACGTCGACGACGCCTTCACAGAGGTCGTCGAGACGGTTCGCTATGCGAAAAACACGCTCGTGATGTTCGTCAACGGCTTCGATGCGCTTCACGGCGTCACCGTTCGCCCGCGCACGCCGCACCGCCGGCTCTTCATGAATCTCGTCGGCGAGATCTCCGGCGAGCTCCATCCCGTCTACAACTAGCAGAAGCCGACCTGGCTCGACCGCTTGCGTCGGCAGCGCGCGCTTCGCTCGGCGCCCCCCACCTCCGCGCGCGTCTGATCAGGCACGTCGCGCGGGGAGCCGACCGCAGCCGCTGCTCGCCCTCCGCCAAGCCATCCCGACCGCCGCCCGTCCGCGCGCGACGAGGCCGGCCGAGAAGCCCGGCTCCGGGACGGCGTCGTAGACGACCGTGAGGCACGGCCCGGCGATCGGCGAGATTTCGCTCCGGAGGTAGACCTGCAGCGCGTTCTCCACGCCGGACACCACGACGTCGTCGACGTCGTATCCCCCGCGCAGCCCCAGATGGCTGAAGCCCGTCGGGTCGATCGCATCGAGACTCGCGCTGCTCAGCGCGAACTGGATCGGCGCAGCGGCGCCGGTGAAGACGTCCCCGACGTCGACGCGCGGGGCGAGCTCGATCGGGGCATCGACCGTTCCGATCGTCCCGTAGTCGACGGCGCTCGCGATCGGCGGATCCGAGAGCGTCGCTTCGACGAGCACGAGCTGGTCCGCCGAGCCCGGATGCGTATTCACGCTGGCAGAGCCGGCGAGGATCTTCATGTCCAGCGTCGCCGAGACGAGATTCACGCCGTCCGGGATGCTCGACGTATCGAAGGGCATCGAGTTGCGATAGATGTTCGCGAACCCCGGCCGCTCCACGTTCGAGAGAAAGATGTAGCCGACGTTGGTCGTCGGATTGCCCGAGGAGAAATTCCGAACGTCCGTCCAGAGGCTACTGCTGCGCCAGATGTCGCGGCGCGACGCGTCGAGCAGGATTTCCGCCGTGCAGGTATCGGTCGCCGGATCGTAGGCGTGGCCCGGCCCGCAGCGATAGCTGCCGCTGCAGGCCGACGTCTCGAATTGGCAGGCCGCGGAGCAGGCGAGCGTGCCGCTCGACCAGCCGACGGACGATCAGGTTTCGAGGCCCGGGTCCGAGCTGTCGCAGGTTTCGCCGATCTCGGGCTCGATCGTGCCGTTGCCACAGTATTTCGAGATCGTGACCGCGACCTCGAGCTCATTCCCGACACGGCCCAGGACCTCGATCTGGATGCCGTTCTCGCCGTCGTCGAAGGTCTGGCCGACGCCGAGCAGGACGTCCTCGGAATCGAGGATCTGGGAGGCGTCGGCGTTCGGGGACATGTCGAGGAGCTGGCTCGCGCGGTCACCGGCGGGTCGAGCGGGATGTAGAAATCGCCGTCCAGATGGATCATCGCGCCATCGGTTCCGAGCTCGAGGAAGATCGCGTCGAAGCCCGTCTGGGTGCGATAGCTGACGTAGTACCCGCTCGCGCCCCGCAGATCGTCGATGAGCCACTCGACCGGGATCCGCAGCGCCAGCGTGCCCGCCGGCGGCGAGTCCGAGGCCGGGAGCGAATAGGATTCGAGGAAGTAGGTGCCGCCGGGCGGCGTGACTTCGTCGAGGTTCGTGTCGAGCCAGTGGAGCGCTTCCTTGTTGGGCGCGCTGTAATGGCCGTAGGGGACGGACTGCGAGATCACGTCGTAGGCATCCGTCGCCGTCGAGCCGACCGAGCAGAGGTCGCCGACGATGGCGGCTGCGCACTCGTGGTCGAGGGAGTGTTGGAGCGTACCCGCGCTGTGGCCGAATTCGTGAGCGGAGAGGCGCGCGGCGGTGCCGGGATCGAAGCCGTTCAGGATGAAGCGGGAGAAGCGAACGACGCCGTCGTCGGTATTCCAGGTCTCCTTGCCGAGGGAGCTGTAGCCTGCGAATCCGCAGCTCGGATTCTGGGGGATGATGATGATCCAGCGATCGAGGAGCGCGTAGTCGATGAGCGGGTCGAGGGCATGGACGAGATCCGCCACGACGGGCGGCGGCTGCTGCTCGTTCGTCGACCAGAGCTGGCAGAGCGAGTCGTCGTAGCCGACGGGGATCCAGCCCGCGACGCCGCCCGTGAGCCAGGCGCGGCCGTACGAGGCTTCGCGGACGTAGCAGGCGAGCGACGTCGGGTTCGCCTCGTCGAGCAGGACGGTCGTGACCTCCGCGGGCGTAGTGGGCTGGGCGAGATCGTTCGTGAAGTGGACCAGGGTAAAGAGCGTTCGCTGGGCGCCGAGCATGTCGGAGGGCGGTACGGAGGGCGAGCGCATCGCCGAGAGCACGGGGCCGCCGGCGAGCATCGCGACCGGCGGTCCACCGACTGCCCGGCGCGCGGCCGGCAGATCGTCCCGAAGCCTGCGACCGCCCCCATCACGCCGATTCGCACGACGGAGATCCTCGCGAAGCGCATTGCCGAGCGCGTGCCGACGTCGGCGCCGCCGGGTCGAGGCGAGCAGCGCGGTCATCAGCACGCCGATCGACGTCGGCTCGAAGCTCGGCACGGCCTCGGCCGTCCCGACCTCGGCGAGCGCGTCGACGATGCCATCGAACAGCTTCGCCAGGCGATCGATGCGGACCCGGAGGACCCTGCGGCCTACGAGGCGTTCGGAGATCTCCTCGTCGACCAGGGACGACTCGAAGAAGCGGCGTCCAACTATCGGCAGCTGTCCCGCATTCGGCCGGGCGCGCCCGCCGACAAGAAGCTGGCCGACGTGCTGGCGCGCCTCGGGCGAGGGGACACGGCGAGGTAGGCCCCGATTTTCTTCAGGAGGGCAGCGCGCGCTGAGAGGAGCCGCGTTCGGGGCCGCCGTCCGAGCCGAGAATCCGGATCGAATCGAGGCATGAGAAGACGGTCCGGGCCGTGCTATCCATGCGGCCGGGGAGGCCCTTCGTCCTCCTCACATCCACCGCACCAGCCCCAGCGAGCCCCTTCTCATGACGTCGAACGCATCCCCTTCCGGCGCCCCCCGAAGCCTCTTCCAGAAAGTCTGGGACGCCCACCGCGTCCGCGAGCTGCCCTCCGGCCAGACCCAGCTGCTGATCGGGACCCACCTGATCCACGAGGTCACCAGCCCGCAGGCCTTCGCGATGCTGCGCGAGCTCGGGCTCCCTGTTCGGTTCCCGGCAAGGACGTTCGCGACCGTCGACCACATCATCCCGACCGACGACCAGTCGCGCCCCCTCGCCGACGACCTCGCCGAAGCGATGATGAGCGAGCTCGAGCGCAACTGCCGCGACTACGGCATCCAGTTCTTCGGCCCCGAGACGGGCGCCCAGGGCATCGTCCACGTCATCGGCCCCGAGCTCGGCCTGACCCAGCCCGGCATGACGATCGCCTGCGGCGACTCGCATACCTCCACCCACGGCGCCTTCGGCGCGATCGCCTTCGGCATCGGCACGAGCCAGGTCCGTGACGTGCTCGCCTCGCAGTGCATTGCGATCGCGCCGCTGAAGGTCCGGCGCATCGAGGTGACGGGCAAGCTCGCGCCCGGCGTCTATGCGAAGGACGTGATCCTCGCGATCATCCGCCGGCTCGGCGTCAACGGCGGCGTCGGTCATGCCTACGAGTACGCGGGCCCGGTCATCGATGCGATGTCGATGGAAGAGCGCATGACGGTCTGCAACATGTCGATCGAGGGCGGCGCGCGCTGCGGCTACGTGAACCCCGATCGCACGACCGTCGAATACCTGCGCGGACGACGCTACACGCCGGACGACGCCGGCTTCGAAGCGAAGGCGAAGGCCTGGCTCGCCCTCGCGAGCGATCCCGGGACGGTCTACGACGACGTCGTCCGCATCGACGGCTCGAAGATCGAGCCTTCGATCACCTGGGGCATCCACCCGGGCCACAACCTCGGCGTCTCCGAATCGATCCCGACCCCGAACGGCGTCCCCGACGACGAGCGCGCGGGTGTCGAAGAAGCGCTCGAGTACATGGACTTCGCCGCCGGCGCCAGCATCGAGGGGACACCGATCGACGTCGCCTTCATCGGCTCGTGCACCAACGGCCGCATCTCGGACCTGCGCGAGGCAGCGAAGGTCGCGAAGACGGGCCACGTCAAGGCGGGCGTGCGCGCGCTGGTCGTGCCGGGTTCGATGGCGGTGCGCGAGCAGGCCGAGAAGGAAGGGCTCCACGAGATCTTCCGGGCGGCGGGCTTCGAATGGCGCGAGCCGGGCTGCTCGATGTGTCTCGCCATGAACCCCGACAAGCTGAAGGGCCGCGAGGTCTGCGCCTCGTCGTCGAATCGCAACTTCAAGGGCCGCCAGGGCTCGCCCTCGGGCCGGACGCTCCTGATGTCGCCGGCGATGGTCGCGGCCGCCGCGATCGCCGGGAAGGTCGTCGACGTCCGCAAGCTTTCGTGAAAACGCGCGCGAGTCGGCGCCACCCGCCGCCGCGCTCGAGAGGATTCCTGCCATGAGCCCGAACAAGAACGACGAAGTCCTCGTCCGCATCGCCGAGATCGAAGGCAGCGCCTGCGTGCTGCGCGGCGACGACGTCGATACCGACCGCATCATCCCCGCCCGCTTCATGAAGGTCGTGACCTTCGACGACATGGGCCGCCACGCCTTCGAGGACGCCCGCAAGGCCGCGAAGGGCAAGCATCCGCTCGACGATCCGCGTTATTCGGGCGCCGAGATCCTCGTCGTCGGCAACAACTTCGGCTGCGGCTCCTCGCGCGAGCACGCGCCGCAGGCGCTGATGCGCTTCGGCTTCAAGGCCTTCGTCGGCGGCTCCTTCGCCGAGATCTTCGCAGGCAATTGCACGAGCCTCGGGCTGCCCTGCGTGACGCTCCCCGCCGACGCCCTCGCGAAGCTGATGGACGCGGTCGAGCTCGACCCGCAGCAGCGCGTCCGCATCGACCTCGTCGCGCGCACGATCCGCTCGCGCGCCGGCGTCATGCCCGCCGGGATCCCGGACGGCGTCCGGATGCAGCTGACGGAAGGCACCTGGGACGCGACGCGCGTCCTGCTCGACGCCGGCGACGCGATCGAACGGACGGCAGCGACGATTCCGTACTTCTGAGGACGCGTCCCGGACACGCCAGCCCTCGGCGATCCGCGCCCATCAGTCCGGCTGCCAGAAACCCGGAGCCGCCTCGAAGCGCTGCCAGCGCCGCTCGAGCTCCGCCAGCGACCGCTCCTGCTCGGCGATCGCATGGCCCTCGACGATGCCGGCGGCGCGTGCGAGCTCGACTGCGCGCTCCGGGTGGCAGCGCTCCAGCAGGATGGGGATCAGCTGCTGCGCCGTCTCGACGTCGTTCTGCGTCCCGAGCAGATCGAGCAGCCGGCCGAGTCGCCGAAGATGGCGCCTCGACGTCTTGCGGCCGTAGAGGCTGCGGAAGAACTCGGCCGCATAACGAAGCTTCTTGAGGGCGATGCGGAGATCGTGGCGCGCGGCCGGGGATCCATCGAGGGCGGTCGCCGCCTGCTTGCGCGCCTTGCGGTCGAGTCGCCCGAGCGCGGTCCGTGCGAACGCCTCGGCGCGCCGACCGTGCGGTTCCCGCCCGGCTTCGTCGGCGTCTTCGACTTCCTCGAGCGAGGCGGCCCAGCGCCCGAGCTCGAGCAGCAGCCGCGCGGGACGCCCGGAACGAAGGGCCGCGCGGAGCGTGGTGCGGCGCTCCTCGCGCAGGCCGACGGCCTCCTCGCGCAGGGCCGTGAGGGCGAGGTCGTCGGTCCGCAGGCGCAGCAGCGGATCGATCCGCTGTGCGATGAAGACGTCGAGATCGCGCACGTCCCCGAGCAGTCCGGCCAGCGTGCGCAGTCCGCCCCGCAGCCGCCCGATGCGGGCGGACGGAAGCTCGCGCCGGACGAGCGCGATGAGCGCCCGCATCCGGCGCAGGCCGACCCGCATTTGATGGACGGGCTCCGGATCCTCGCGCGTCGCGACGAGCTCGGCGTTCTCGCCGATCTGCGCGAGACACGAACGGGCGATGGCCGCGATCGCCGGTCCGACGAGGAGGCCCTCCGCGAGCTCGATCGGCTCGGCGCGGGCCGCGCCGATCGGCTCGCCCGAACGCAGACGTTCGCCGCGCTCCGCCTTCGATCGCATGGCGGGGGCGATCGGCAGATCCCGGGCGAGCTCGAGCGCGACGTCGAAGAGGTGGGATGCGGGGCCGCGGTGGTTCTCGAGCTCGATCTCGCAGATCGGCTCCCGCGCGAACCCGGCGCGAATCTCGCCCCGATCGAAGCAGAAGCTCCATTCGCCGACCTCGTCGACGACGCGGCGGAGGGTCCGCTCGAAGTGCGTCTCGTAGACGGGCTCGAGCGGCTGCTCCCCGACGATCTCGATCAGCCGCTCCCGGACGTCGCCGTCCGGGATGGCCAGCAGATCGGGCCGCTCGCCCGCCTGCTCGAACTCGATCTCCGTCCGGTCGAAGAGGCCTGCGGCGGAGCGGTCCCCGCACTTGACGGTCTGCCACTGCACCGCGCCGTCCCGGCGCAGGCGAAGTCCGATGCCCGCCTCGGCGAGCGCGCGATCCCGGGTATCGAAGTAGACGGTGTGAAGCGCGTGGACCTCGGGCGGCTCGCCGGCTTCCGGACGCAGCAGCGGATGGCCGAGGACACGCTCTGCGTCGCCGGGGGCGACCGTCAGCTTCAGCTCGATTTCACGGTTCGATGCCATCGCGCGCCAGGCCCCGGATCGGATCGGGGCCGACGCGGCGGCGGCCCCGTCGTGCAGCGACGAGTGAGCTTCGAGATTAGCGCCGCGCCGGTCGCCACCGGTCCGCAATCGGGGATTCACGGACTCGTCGCCGAATCGTCATGTGCGCCCCTCCGGACCCGGTTACCGTACCGTCGCCTCCTGGTGTAAAAGGTCCCCATGGCCGACGGACACGAACATCCGGCGAATCTCCGTCGATACCTGAACCGGGAGCTCTCCCAGCTCGACTTCATCGAGCGCGTGATCGCGCTCGCCGAGGATCCGAAGACGCCGCTGCTCGAGCGCGTCAAATTTCTCGCGATCTCGGGCCAGAATCTCGACCATTTCTTCCAGGTCCGCGTCGGCGGCCTGAAGACCCAGATCGAGGCGGGCGTCTCCGCTCCGTCTCCGGACGGCCTCGAGCCGCGCGAGCAGCTCGCCGCCGTGCGGCCGCGGGTCTGCGAGCTGATGCAGCGGCAGAGCGACCTGCTGAAGAAGGATCTCACGCCGAAGCTGGCCGAATCGGGCGTCGTCCTGCACGGCTGGTCCGAGCTGCCCCCCGCGAGCCAGGCCGAGTTCGCGCGCCATTTCGACGAGCAGATCTTCCCCGTCCTGACGCCATTGACGGTCGACCCCGCCCATCCCTTCCCCTACATCTCGAATCTCTCGCTGAACCTTGCCCTGATGGTTCGCGACCGGGAGACGGGCGTCCATCGCTTCGCTCGCGTGAAGGTCCCGCCGCTCCTGCCCCGCTTCCTGCCCGCCGGCGCGCCGGGCGAGCTGATTCCCGTCGAGCAGGTCATCGCCGCCCATGCGCCCATCCTCTTTCCTGGATCCGACATTCTTTCGTGTCATGCCTTCCGCGTGACCCGCGACGCGGATCTCGCGATCGAGGAGAGCGACGCGGACGACAAGCTGCTCGCGGTCGTCTCGGCTCTGCAGCGCCGGCTGCGGACGAACGACGCCGTACGCGTCGAGATCCAGTCCGGCCTCTCGGACGAGGCGAAGGGGCTGCTCGCGAGCGAGCTCGAGCTCGAGCCCGGCGATCTCTACGCGAGCGATACGCTGCTCGACCTCGGCGCGCTCTGGGCGATCAACGCCGTCGACCGCCCCGACCTCAAGCATCCGCCCTTCAGCCCGGTGACCCCCGCCGTCCTGCGCGCCGAGGACGGGTCGCCGCGCGATTTCTTCGAGTGCCTGCAGGACGGCGATCTGCTCGTCCACCACCCCTACGAATCCTTCGCGACGACGGTCGAGCGCTTCCTCGGCCAGGCCGCCGCCGATCCGGCCGTGCTCGCCATCAAGCACACCCTCTACCGCACCTCGCGACTCGGCAATGCCAGCGTGAATGCCCTCGTCCAGGCGGCCGCCGCCGGCAAGGAGGTCGTGACGCTGATCGAGCTGACCGCGCGCTTCGACGAGGAGACGAACATCGCCCTCGCCCGCGCCCTCGAGCAGGCCGGGGTCCACGTCGTCTACGGCATGGTCGGCCTCAAGGCCCACGGCAAGACGACGCTCGTCGTCCGCCGCGAGGGCGACACGATCCGCCGCTACGGCCACATCGGAACGGGCAACTACAACCCCGACACCGCGCGCAGCTACGAGGACCTCGGTCTCTTCACGAGCGATCCCGAGATCTGCGCCGATCTCTCGGAGTTCTTCAACTACCTGACGGCGTACAGCAAGCAGCAGGGCTTCCGGAAGCTCTGGGTCGCTCCGCGCACGCTCCGCAGCAACCTGACGGAGCTGATCCGGCGCGAAGCCGAGGCCGAGGACGGGCGCATCGTCATCAAGGTCAACGCCCTCGCCGACGCCGAGCTGATCGACGAGCTCTACCGCGCCTCCCAGGCCGGTGCGCAGATCGATCTGATCGTTCGCGGCGTCTGCTGCCTGCGGCCGGGGGTTCCGGGGCTCTCGGATCGCATCCGGGTCCGCTCGATCGTGGGCCGATTCCTCGAGCATTCCCGCATCTTCCGCTTCGGCAGCGACGCGCGCGGACCGATCTACGCGATCGGGTCGGCGGACCTGATGACACGCAACCTGGATCGGCGGGTCGAGGTCGTGACGCCGGTCGAGGATCCGCCGCTCGCAGCGCGCCTCGGCGAGGTGCTGGCGGGACTGCTCGCCGACGACGTGCTCGCCTGGGAGCTCGACGCGAGCGGAGCCTGGCGGCGCGCGAGCGGAGCGCGAGTCGAGAACGTGCAGACGAAGCTGCTCGAGGCAGCGCAGCGACGGGCCGAGAGAACGGGGGCAGGAGAAACGACGGAGACCGCGATGGGAATCGTTCCCGTCCAGGAGATCCCGAGGTAAGCTCGGGCCGAAGAGCCGACGCCCTCCCCCCCGAGCGCGACTCCAGGTCCGAGCATCCGGATGTTAGTCCGCAACGGGATCCCGATCGGCCGCGCCGCCTCCGTCGGCGCGCCTTCGGGCCGCTCGGCAGCGTCGAGTCCGGGCGGCGCGGAAGCGAGGTCGAATTGGCAGAACCGCGAGATGTGCGCAGAACCCCGCTTGCGAAGAGCTCGGATGCAAAGAGCTCGAACATGAAGAGCTCCTATTTGAAGAGCTCCGATGCAAAGA
>CAUJGH010000217.1 GCA_963169575.1 Myxococcota bacterium
GACGCCGCCGCGCGGCTCGCCGAGATCCGGGCGAGGAAGGCGCATCTCGCGTGGCGGTTCCGATCGTGAGCGCGCGCTGCCGAGGGCGCGCGGTTCGACTCGGCGAAATCGCCCGTCCCCGCATCTTCGATCGCATGGCGCTCGCCGCGGCGGCGAGCGAGACCTCGCGATGAGCTGGTCCCCGCCGCCGCGCCCGGATTGGGTCGCCGCGATCAACGCCGGGCAGATCCCGCCGATCCATGCGATCGCGCGGCTGCCCCTCTCGCGCGATGGGCTGCTCGCCGAGGCCCGCGCGAGGCTCGGGCTCGCCGACGGCGGCGTCGCGGATTTCGGCCATCCGCTCTTTCCCGTCGACGAGATGCTCGAAGCGCTCGATCGTGTGCTCGAAGCGGTCGAAGGCGAAGCCGCGCTCCACGAAATGGGGCGCTTCATGACCCGCCATTTCCTGCTCCGCCTGCTCGAGGTCCGGCTGCAATTGATGGCGCTGCTCCGCGCCGATCCGGGCATCCTCGACGAGCCGATCGAGGCGCCGCTCTTCGTCGCCGGCGCGCCGCGGACGGGAACGACGCTGCTGCATGCGCTGCTCGCCGCCGATCCCGAGCGGCGCGCGCCGCTCGGTTGGGAGCTGCTGCGGCCGGTGCCCTCTCCGGATCCGGATCCGGAGCAGCGCGCTCGCGATCCTCGCATCGAGCTCGTCGAACGCGAGCTGACGCTGCCGCAGACCGTCGTCTCGGGCCTCCTCGCGATCCACGTCTACGGCGCGCGCCAGCCCAAGGAATGCCTCTCGGCGATGAGCTTCAGCTTCCGCTCCGAGGAGTTCACCGCCCGCTACCACGTCCCGAGCTACGAGGCCTGGCTCTTCCGCGAGGCGGATCTGCGCCCGGCCTACGCGATGCACCGCCTCGTGCTGCAAGTCCTGCAGCGGCGGATGGGCCGCGCGCGCTGGACCCTGAAATCGCCCGTGCATCTGCATTCGCTCGCGCAGCTCGAGGCGACCCATCCCGATGCCCGCGTGGCGATCACCCATCGCGATCCCGCGACGATGCTCGCATCGCTGACCAGCCTGGTGGCCCATCTGCGCTGGGCGCATAGCGATGCCGTCGACGCCCCCGCGCTCGCACGCGCTCACGTCGAGCGTTACGAGCAGACGCTGCTCCGCGTCGCGCGCGAGGCCGACGATCGCGATGGCGGGGCCTCTCGCCGGATCCATCTGCGCTACGCCGATCTGGTCGCCGATCCCGCTGCCCGGGTCGGCGAGCTCTACGCGGCTCTCGGACTCTCGATCTCGCCCGGCTTCGAGGCCATTCTGGGGGCCGAGGCCGCGCGCCGCAGCGCCCGCGAGCACGGCGATCATGCCTACGACCTCGAAGCGCTCGGCCTCGACCGCCGGGATCTCGCCCGCCGCTTCGCCGCCTATCGCGCCCGTTTCGGGCTCGGAGAGGGCGAGTGAGCCGGGATGGATCCGCCGCCATCGATTCGTGATCCGATCGTCACCGGGACGTCGCGCGGGCTTCGCCGGGTCTGGCATCGTTCGCGCGGCGCGGCGAGCCGCGGAGCGTCCCGCACATGGCGCGCATGGCGCAGCTCGCAGCGTGTGGCGGTACTTCCCGGTACGATTCGGCGCGCCGGAGCCGGCGCCTCGCATCGCGCGGGCCCACGCGTCGCCGAAGCAGGAGGAAGGCTTGGGTCTCTTCGAGCGATATCTGTCGATCTGGGTCGCGCTCGCGATCGGTCTCGGCGTGGCCCTCGGGCTCGTCCTGCCCGGGCTCTTCGCCGCCGTCGCCGATCTCGAGTGGGCGCGGGTCAATCTCGTCGTCGCGGCGCTGATCTGGTTGATGGTGTACCCGATGATGCTGAAGGTCGAGCCGTCCTGTCTGCGGGACATCGGGCGCCGGCCGCGCGGGCTCGCGCTGACGTTGTTCATCAACTGGCTCGTCAAGCCCTTCACGATGGCGGCTCTCGGGCTCTTCTTCTTCGACGTCGTCTTCGCGGGCCTCGTCCCCGAGGCGGACGCCGAGCAATACGTCGCGGGCATGATCCTGCTCGGCGTCGCGCCCTGTACCGCGATGGTCTTCGTCTGGAGCCAGCTGACCGAGGGCGATCCCAACTACACCCTCGTGCAGGTCTCCGTCAACGATCTCATCATGGTCTTCGCCTTCGCGCCGATCGCGGGCCTCCTGCTCGGAATCACCGAGATCGCCGTTCCCTGGGAGACGCTCTTCGCATCGGTCGTGATCTTCGTCGTCTTCCCGCTCGTCGCGGGCATCGCGACGCAGCGCGCGCTCTCGGCGGACGGGATCGCGCGGCTCGCCGCCGTCCTCAAGCCGGCGTCGATCGTCGGTCTGCTGCTGACGGTCGTCCTGCTCTTCGGCTTCCAGGCCGAGACGATCGTCGCGAGCCCGGGCCGCGTCGTCCTGATCGCGATTCCGCTCCTGATCCAGAGCTATGGGATCTTCGCGATCGCCTACGGCCTCGCGCGCGCGCTGCGGCTGCCCTTCGACGTCGCGGCGCCGGCGGCGATGATCGGGACGTCGAATTTCTTCGAGCTGGCGGTCGCGGTCGCGATCAGCCTCTTCGGCCTCGGCTCGGGCGCGGCGCTCGCGACGGTCGTCGGGGTCTTGATCGAGGTGCCCGTCATGCTTTCGCTGGTCGCGTTCGCTCGGCGTACGCGGCATTGGTTCCCGGCTCCGCTCGAGCGGGCCTGAGAGAAGGGGCATCGGTTGCGTTTCGAGAGCCTGCTCTTTCTCTGCGTCGCGAATTCGGCGCGCTCCCAGATGGCCGAAGGGTTGGCGCGCGCTCAGTTCGGAACGAGCGTGCTCGTTCAATCGGCCGGTTCGAGCCCGTCCCGGGTCAATCCGCTGGCGGCCGAGGTCATGCGGGAGATCGGGATCCCGCTCTCGGGGCAATGGTCGAAATCCGTGGAGACGATCGATCCGGAGAGCGTCGATCTCGTCGTGACGCTCTGCGCCGAAGAGGTCTGCCCCGTCTTTCTCTCTCGCGCCGCGCGGCTTCACTGGCCGATTCCCGACCCCGACCGCGCGCGCGAGGCGCTCCGGGACGAGGAGCGATTGCAGCACTTTCGAGACGCTCGGGACGCGATTCGCGCGCGTATCGCCGAGCTGGCGGCCGAGCGCGCCGGGCGCTGAGAGGCAAGCAGAGGCCGGGGCCGGGCTTTCGCGGCGTCCGTCGATGGGAGACCATCGGTGCCGCGCGAGCGGGGAGGGCCTTCAGACATGCCGGATCGGGAGCTGCGAGCGAACGGGGGCGAATCAGGGGCGCTGAATGCATCGGGGGCGAAGGCGACCGAGCTTGGCGGGCGCGAGCATCTCTCCTTCTGCCGACTGTGCATGGGCCATTGCGGCGTCGTCGCGACCGTCGATGGCGCGGGCCGGCTGCTCCGCATTCGCGGAGATCAGGACGATCCGCAGACGCTCGGTTATGCGTGCTTCAAGGGGCTGACCGCGCCCGAAGCGCACGCGAGCCCCGAGCGGATCCTGGCCCCGATGAAGCGGATGCCGAGTGGCGGCTTCGAAGAGATTTCCGCAGAGCAGGCCCTCGACGAGATCGCGACGAAGCTCCGGCAGATCCTCGCGGAAGACGGTCCGGAGGCCGTCGCCGGCTACAAGGGCGGCGGGGCGTTCTTCACGTCGAGCTCGCTCAAGATGCTCAATTCGTTTCTCGCGGCGATCGGTTCGCCGAAGGCCTTCTCCTCGGTCACGATCGATCAATCGGCCAAGGCGGTCGCCGTCGGGCGCATCGGCATCTGGCCGCCGGGCCGGACGCCCTTTCATCGCGGCGACGTGTTCCTCATCGTCGGCGGCAATCCGCTCGTCTCGGTCTCGACCAACGGCTTCGATACGCGCAATCCGCAAAAGCGCCTGAAGCAGGCGAAGGCGCGGGGAATGAAGCTGATCGTGATCGATCCGCGCGAGAGCGAGACGGCGCGGCAGGCCGACCTCCATCTGCAGCCGCTGCCCGGCGAAGACGCCGCGATTCTCGCCTGCCTGCTCCAGATCATCCTCGAACGCGGCTGGTACGACCGGGATTTCTGCGCCCGCTGGGCCGACGACATCGATGCGCTCCGCCGCGCGGTCGCGGATTTCACGCCGGCGCGCGTCGCGCAGCGGGCCGGCGTTCGCCCCGAGGAGCTCGTCGCCGTCGCCGAGCTCTTCGCGAAGCAGTCGCATACGGGCGCCGCGACGAGCGCGACCGGTCCCGACATGTCGCCCCACGGCAATCTCTCCGAACATCTCGTCGAATGTCTCAACGTCGTCTGCGGTCGTCTGCTGCGGGAAGGCGATCCGGTCGACCATCCAGGCGCGATCGGCGCACGCTACCCGCGCCGCGCCGAGGTCCTGCCGGCGCCGCGCTGGTGGGAGACGGGCTACAAGAGCCGGATCGGCGGCTTCGGGCAGGTCGATGGCGAGCTGCCGACGGGAATCCTCGCCGACGAGATCCTGACGGCGGGGAAGGGCCGCGTGCGCGCTCTGCTGGTCCACGGAGGCAATCCCGCGTCCGCGATTCCCGATACGGGAAAGGTCCTGCGCGCCCTCGAATCCCTCGAGCTGCTCGTCGCGATCGAGCCCTTCCCGAGCATGACGGCGATGCGAGCGCATTACATCCTGCCGCCGACCCTGCAATACGAGCGCGCCGACCTGCCGCTCTTCATCTACGAGAATCTGCTGAGCCCCGTCCCGTTCACCCGCTATACCCCGCCGATCGCGCAGCCCCCGCGGCCTGCCGACGCCATTGCGGGTTCAGTTTCCGAATGGC
>CAUJGH010000218.1 GCA_963169575.1 Myxococcota bacterium
GCCGGCCGGTGGCGGCGGCGGCGGCGGGAGCGAGGATCCGGCTCTCGGCGCGGGGCAGACGATCCCGCCCGCAGACAACGCCGTCGCGCGCAACGACTTCACATCCCTTTCCGTCGGAACCGCGGTGAGCGGCTGGGTCGATACGGGCTCCAGCTTCTCGCTCAGCCCGAACGACGCGCTCTTCGGGATCGCCGACATCGGCGGCAACCGGATGCTCTCGACCAGCTCGACGGCGAACGACATCCATTCCCATCTCCAGACGCCGCCTTCGAGCTTCGCGGGCTCGACGCTCAGCGGACGACTGGCCCTCACCTCGGCAGCGGGCTCCGCAGGCGTGACGACCTACAGCCGATTCCCGAGCCAGGCGCGCTACTACCGCCTCGGGAGCAGCGCAGGGGGCGCCTTCACGATCGCCGGCATCCCGGGACTGTCCTGTGCGAACGCGAGCACAGGCGTCGTTCCGACGATCAACACCTGGTACGCCTTCAAGCTGATCGTCACGAGCGAGGCGAGCCAGAACCGGATCCAGGCCAAGGTCTGGCGCCAGGGCGACCCGGAACCGGCGGGCCCCCAGGCGGAATGTCTCGATGCCTCCAGCAGCCGTGCGACGGACGGGACGATCGGCGTCTGGTCTGCCGGGGCGGGTCAGAAATACTGGGACGACCTCGAGGTGACGCGGCTCTCGACCGGCGGAACGCCGCTGGCCCCGCCGATCCTGATCCAGATCGTGCCGGTCACGCCCTGACGGCGATTTCGGGGTGCCGCGCCGCGGCATCCCGAGTGGCAGCCTTCGGATCGCGACGCCGCGAGGCGTCCGGTCGCTGCTAGATTGGCCGCGACGGGCTCTCGTTCGAGAGCCGGTCGCGGCCTTCGCTTTTCAGGCGCGGGACGGGGGATGGGTATGTCCCGGCATGGCGATCAGACAGGGCTCCGACCCGAGCGCGCGGATTCCGCAGCGGAGTCCGGCGGTGGAGTCGAGGAGCCGAGCAGCGGAGCCCCGAGCGGTCGCGGCTGGACGCGGCGCGGATTCCTCGGCGCGAGCCTGCGAAGCGGGACGGCCCTGGGCGCGGGCATCGCCCTGCCCGGCCTCGGCGTCGAGTCGACGCTCTTGGCGGCCGCGAGTCCGTCGGCGCCGGGACGAACGACATCGGCGCCCGGGATCCGCAAGCGGATCCAGCTCGGACAGACCGGCATCGAGATCCCCGACATCAGCTTTGGGACCTTCAGCCTCGAGCACGACGAGTCGCTCGTCCTGCACGCGCTCGATCGCGGCATCACCCATTTCGATACCGCCGAGGGCTACACCGAGGGCCGCGCCGAGAGCGTTCTCGGCCGCGCGCTGCGCGGTCGCCGCGCCGAGGTCACGCTGACCTCGAAATTCTGGGCCCGCCCCGACCATACCGCCGCCCACCAGATGAAGGTGCTCGAGACGAGCCTGCGCCGACTGGGCACCGACTACGTCGACATCTATCTCAATCACGCCGTCAACGAGCTCGAGCGCCTCGACAGTCCCGAATGGCTCGCCTTCGCCGAGCGGGCAAAGCGCGAAGGCAAGATCCGCGCGATCGGCCTATCGGGCCATTCCGGTCGCCTCGTCGAATGCCTCGGCCATGCCCTCGACGAACGGCTCGTCGACGTCGTCCTCGTCGCCTACAACTTCTCGCAGACGCCCTCCTACAAGGAGCAGGTGAAGCGCTACCTGCAGGATCTCGCCGCCTCCTTCGACTTCGTGACGACGCAGCCGCTGCTGCCCGAGATGCTCGCCCGCGCGAAAGCGGCCGGCGTCGGCGTGATGGTCATGAAGACGCTCCAGGGCGCGCGCAAGAACGACATGCGTCCCTTCGAGTCGGCAGGCCGGACCTTCGCGCAGGCCGCTTTCCGCTGGGTCCTCTCCGAGCCCGCAGTCGACGGCCTCGTGGTCTCGATGACGAGTCGCGAGATGATCGACGAGTACGTCGAGGCCTCGGGATCGGGGCCCGGCGATCTCGCCGACCTCGCGCTGCTCGCCCGCTACGAATCCCGCCATGCGGCGACGAGCTGCGTCGTCGGCTGCGGCGATTGCCTCTCGGCCTGCCCGGCGCAGGTCGCGATCCCGGACGTGATGCGGACTCGAATGTACGCCCGGGACTATGGCATCGCCGCCGTCGCAGCCCGGGAATACGCTGCGATCGGCGCGAATGCGGCGGCCTGTCTCGGCTGCAGCGGCGAGCCGTGTGCGGCGGTCTGTCCGCGCGGGATCCCGATCGCGCAGTGGAATCGGCAGACGCATCGCCAGCTCGGCTGAGGACGGCGCCGGGCACGGGCGAGCGCTGTCCGCTCAAGGGGCGAGTACGCCGCAGACGAGCGTGCCGTGGCCCCGCACGAATCGTCCCTCGGCATGACGCCGATCCGCGCTTTGCGGCAGCGCGGCCCGGAAACGGCCGCCGGCCTCGTCGAGCTCGAGGGTCACGTCATGGAAGCCCCAGAACACCCGGACGCGCGGATAGAAGGCCTTGTAGACGGCCTCCTTCGCGCTGAAGAAGAGCTTCACGCGGCGGCCCCGCTCGGCCTCGTCCTGATCGAAACCGTCGAGCCATGCGCGCTCGGCCGAAGTACACACATGGCGCTCGATCCCAGGCTTCACCGGCTCGTCGGGCTCGACGTCGACGCCGACACCGAAGCAGGCCGATGCATCGCAGAGCGCGACGACCGCGAATTCGCGGCTATGCGAGATCGAGCCTGTGATTCCGGTGGGCCAGATCGGCACGCGATCGTCGTCGCGCAGGATCGGCCCGGGCGCGATGCCCCGAGCGGCGAGCAGGCGGCGCGCGAGCCGGCGACCGGTCGAGAACTCCTGCCGCCGCGACGCGACGGCTCGGGCGATGAGCGCCGCCTCCGCCGCCTCGAGTTCGCCCGTCGCGTCCACGACCGACGCGATCGCGCGCGCGACCGCCGGTTCGAAGAGCGGAGACAGAAAAGATTCCGGGAGCCCGGCCTCGTCGCGCACGCGCTACGAAGCCCCTGCGGCCTGCTCCATCGGCCAGACGTCCGTCAGCGCGGACTCGATCGCCCGATCCATCGGCAGGAGCTTCAAGCGGGCACCGTCGACATCGTCGCCTTCGATCGGCGTATCGAGCCGAACGAGCGCGCCGTCCCCGCGGCCCGCGGACAGACGCGCCCAGAAATGCGTCCAGCGCAGGGCTGCAGTCGATTGGATGCCCGTCGCCTGCGCGGTGCGATACCAGAAATGCACGAGCCGAAGGTCGCCTTCCTTCTCGACGACGAATTCGCGGGCAGCGAGGCCGCTGGTGCCGGCGATCTCGACGGAATCGCGCGCGAGGATCGCCCAGCCCTGGGCCGGGTAGCACATCTCGGGCGTGTGCTCTGGAGTTCCGCCCCGGGTCGTCCCGTAGTAGCCGACGTAGACGTAGACGACATAACCCTGAGGATGGACATAGGCCCGCTGGACGTTCAGATCGGCGCGCAGCATGTCCGCGACGTCCTGCTCGATCGGGATGTCGATTGCCCGCCAATCGGCGACGACCAGTGGCAGCGCACGCAAGCTCGCAGCGTCGCTCTCCGGGCCCGATCTCTGCGTCAACCACCACGCGGCGATGCCCGTCGCCAGCAGGACGATCAGGAGCAGGGCGGCCTCGATCCGCTGGCTCATGTCATGCGACTCCCTCGATCGGGCCGTGCGGACGGGCTCCGTCGACGCAACGGTACCGCCATCCGAGGACGATTCCCGCTGCCCAGATCCCGAGCCAGGGAAGATGATCGAGGATCGAACGCGCCCGCTCCGGAGCGTCCGCTGCCCCGTCCGCGAGAACGAGCGCCGCCAGCGTGACGATCAGCAGCTGGAACGCGATGGCGACTGCTGCGGCGATCGACGCGCGATGGACCCATCGGGTCGGGGAATGGGTCGGCGCCCGAAGCAGGACGAATCCGAAGAGTCCCGCGCAGAGAACGAACGATCCGAGTCCGCCATCCGCATCCGAGAGCCGGAGCATGGCGCTCCCGGCCGTGAGCTGGCCCCGACCCGACATCACGTCGAAGCCGAGCCCGCCGGCGATGGCCGCGGCGGCGCGGGCGAAGCCGCTCTCGAGCCCCGGGCTGCTGAGCTCCATCAAGGCGTGGGGCAGCGGGAGCAGGAAGCCGAGCAGCAGCGCCACGGGCAGCGTGCAGGCACCCGTCGCGCGACAGATCCCGATCGCCGCGACGACGAAACCGAGCCGGCTGGCGCGATCGATTCCCCCGCCGATCGCGATCAGCTCGATGCCGATCCCGAGCAGGACCAGCAGCCACCCCCCGCGTGAGCGAGTCGCGGGCGGTCCGCTTCGTGCGGCAATCCAGGCCAGGATCGGAAAGACGAGCGTTCCGCGCGTCCAGGGCTGGGCCGCGAACCCCGAAAGGCCCGTTTGGAGCGCCGGGGCGAAAGCGAAGGCGAGGCCGCTCCACAGCGCGATCTGGAGCCCCCGGCCGACGGGCAGCCCGGCCGAAGCGCGGCCGCGAGCGGTCGGACGCTCGGGCGGGAAAGCTCCTTCGGCAGCGCGGGACGACATCGAATCCCGGCTGCCTAACGGATCCGTGCGATCGATCCGAGCACGGGCAGCTGATAGCGCTGCTCGATCTCCGTATCGCTCACGACGACGGCATCGACGAGCTCGAGCAGCACGCCGATGCCGGCCGCCAGCAACACGCTCGCGATGATGCCGACGACGATGTACTTGAGCGGCGAGTTGTCGGGGTGGCTCGGCGGCACGGCCTTGTCGAGAATGGTCGCCCGCTCGCCCTGCTGTGCCGATTCGACCGCTTCGGCGAGCTCTGCCTGACTGACCTTGCGCAGGAACTCGCGATGGCTCTCGCGCAGGATCTCCGCCCGCTGCTCGAGGGCGGCGAGTTCCTCCTGACGTTTGGGCGTCGAGGCGACGCGTCGGTCGAGATCTTCGAACTCGGCGACCGTCGCCGCGAGCTGCCGGCGCAGCTCGCCGATCGTCGAGGCCGGCGAACCGGGTGCCGCCGACTCCTGCGGCGTTTCGGCCACCTCCTTTTCGAGGGCGGCCATCTGGCGTTCGGCTGCGACGACGCTCGGATGCTCCGGGGTATAGATCGCGGCGAGCTCCTGATAGCGGGCGCGCAGGTTCTTGAGCCGCTCCTGCGGGCTCTGCGCGTCCGGTGCGGTCGTCGCGATCGTCGTCATGCGGGTCTCGGCTTCGGCGATCTGGAGCGCGAGCGACTGGCGCTGCATCTGGAGCCGATCGAGCCGGGAGATGTTCGTCTGCAGCTCGCCGGGGAGCTCGCCGCGGTACTGCTGCTTGAAGGTCGTGATCGCGCTCTCCTGCTTGGCGAGATCCTCTTCGACCTGCGCGAGCTCCCGGCGCAGGAACTCGGTCGTGAGGCGGGCCTGACGGCTACGCATCTTGAGATGGGTATCGATGAAGCTGCCCGCGAGATCATTGGCGACGATGGCGGCGCCCTGCGCCGAGTCGAGATAGACGCTGATCGCGTAGACCACGGCAGCGCTCCCGGGCCGGACCGCGCCATGGGTCGTATCGGGTCGGATCTCGGTCGCAGTGCGGAGCTGTGTGATCTTGTCCTCCATCGAAACGGGATCGGCATCTTGCTTGTCGGGATAGAGCCCGTACTTCTCGATCAGCGCCGCGAGATTCTGGCGAGACATGATCTCGCCAAGAATCGCGCTCACCTTCTCGAGCTGATCGCTCTCTACGGTCGGGCGGAAGAATTCCTCCGAAATACGCTGGCTCGTGACGAGCACCGTTGCCGTCGAGAGATACGCGAGCTCGAGCGTTCGCGCGAACAGCGCCGTCGCCGTCAGACCGAGCGCGAGGGTCGCGACCATCCATTTCCAGCGGCGCTGGGTGAGGCCAATGGGATCGCGAAGGAATCCGGGCAGGGTCGGCGAGCCGCCCTCGCCCGCCGAATCGGAAGCCGCGCTCATCGCTTCTCTCCCCTGGATTCCTGCTCGCTGCGGGTCATGCCGGGCTCGCCCGTGCCTTCTGCGCTCGACTCGACGTCGTCGACTTCATCGAGGTTTCGGCCGTAGTAGCCGTAGGCGTCGCGGTCCCGGCGCTCCATCGCGTCGTTCAGGAAGACCCCGAGCAGCTGGCTGCGGGGCATCAGATCGAGCAGCTCCTGGAAGGCCGAATGGCGGGTATAGCGCGAACGCACGACGGCCAGACAGCCGCCGAAGAGCGGCGCGAGCAGCGGCGTATCCGGAACCGGGAGAACCGGCGGCCCATCCGCGATCACGTAGTCGTATCGCTCGACGAGCTCCGCGAGCACCCGCTCCGCCGCCCAGCCGAGCAGCTCATGGGCCTGCCGCGTCGGTCGCAGCACCGGATAGAGATCGAGCGAGGCGACGTCCGTCGAGAGGCAGGCCGCCTCGAGCTCGCAGCTTCCCGCCATCACGTCCTCGATGCCCGGCCCGTTTCGGACGCCCATCACCGCCGCGACGCTCGCGCTGCGCAGGTCGAGGTCGACGAACGCCACGCGACGATCGGAAGCGATCATCGCGAGCGCGAGCGCGAGATTGGTCGAGACCGTCGTCTTGCCCTCGCCCTTCAACGCCGAGGTCACGAGCAACGAGGGGACCCGACTCGCATCGAGCGCCGCGCGGATGCGCACGGCGAGATGGGGAAAACGAACGGCGCTGGTGCTCTGCGGATCGACGATAACCGCCCGCGCGCGCCAGTGTTCGTCCTTCTCCCGCGAGAGCTCGATCGTGCGGCGGATCGAAGGCCCGCGCCGCACGCTCGGAGCGGCCGCGACGCCGGAGATCGGCGCCGACTCGAGGCTCGGACGCGGCTGGGGCGGCTTCGCGCGGACGCCCTCGAGCGAGAGCTCGCGCGCGGCCGCGGGCGGCCGGACGGCTTCGCCCGGCATCCATTCGCGGGCCACGGCCGAACGATCCCGGGGCGGCGACGGGTTCGCCCGGGACGCCACATCGGCCGCGTCGGCTTCCTCTTCGGCCTGCCGTTTCGCCTCCCGGGCGCGCTCCAGGGCTTCTGCGATTTCGCCCATTTCGACTCCGATTCCTCCGCCCGATCCGACACCGTCTCGGCCGGATCGATGCGCGACAACAGCCCCGGCGCGCTCATCCCCCCGATGAACGCGCGAACGACCGCTCTCGGGCCGAGCTTAGCCCCGATCCCTCGCGACTCGTGGGTCCCCGCGGCAGGGCGACCGGTGACGCTCCGATCCCCGTCGCACGCGCGATGCCGCTGCCCTGCTTCAGCCCTGCCCGGCGGATGCCGCGTCTCGCTCGGCGATGAAATAGTCGATCGTGCGGCGAAGACCCTCTTCCAGCGCCACCGCCGGCTCCCAGTCGAGCAGCCGCCGGGCCAGATCGATGTCGGGCCGGCGCTGGATCGGGTCGTCGGTGGGCAGCGGCCTGTATTCGATCGGCGAGCGCGAGCCGGTCTGGGCGAGGATCGCCTGCGCGAGCTCGTGCATCGAGAACTCCTGGGGGCGCCCCAGGTTGACGGGACCGGTCACCTCGTCCGGCGTGTCCATCAGACGGATCAATCCCTCGACCATGTCGTCGACATAGCAGAACGATCGGGTCTGTCGGCCGTCGCCGAACAGCGTGATCGGAAGACCGGCGAGCGCCTGCTGGATGAACGTCGAGACGACCCGCCCGTCGTCGGGCCGCATCCGCGGGCCATAGGTATTGAAGATCCGGGCGACCTTGATTCGAACGCCGTACTGGCGATGGTGGTCGAAGAAGAGCGTCTCGGCGCAGCGCTTGCCCTCGTCGTAGCAGGCGCGGGGACCGATCGGATTGACGCGGCCCCAGTAGCTCTCGGGCTGGGGGTGGACCTCGGGATCCCCGTAGACCTCGCTCGTCGATGCCTGCAGGATCTTCGCCCGGCAGCGCACCGCCAGATCGAGCACGTTGATCGCGCCATGGACGTTCGTCTTCGTCGTCTGGACGGGATCGAACTGGTAGTGGATCGGCGATGCGGGACAAGCGAGGTTGTAGATCTCGTCGATCTCGAGCGACATCGGATGGGTCACGTCGTGACGGATCGCCTCGAAATGGGGATCGGACAGCAGTGCGGCGACGTTGTCTCGCGAGCCTGGGCAATAGTTGTCGAGGCTGAGGACCGAGCTGCCCAGCTCGAGCAGACGCTGGCAGAGGTGGGATCCGATGAATCCGGCGCCCCCGGTGACGAGCACGCGCTTGTGCGGCCCGCCGCGAAGTCGTTTCGGATTCCCGGTCATCGCGCGGCCCATTGCAGCCAAACGGAGGGCATGACGGCAGCCTTGCTCGGGCCGATCGGAGAGCGGACGCGGACGATCTCGGAAAGGGGATTCAACGGGAGCCCTGCAGGTGCGCGATGGAAGGACCTGCTGGAAGATACTCGCGCACTCGCCCGAGCACGAACCGCGGCGCGAACGGCCTGGGGCTCTGCGTCGACGAGCGACGCGACCGGGCCGTGCAGCAATCGCGAAGAATCAGGGGCGGAAAGTCCCCGCACGCGCCGCCTTTTGGACTTCGGCCGGTCGAGGCGCCGTCCGAAGGAACCAGTGGATTGGAAACCCATGCCCTGCCCGAGACGCCCGTCATGAAGCTGCTCGCCGTCATCCTGAACTACAAGACCCCGGACATGACGCTCGAGGCCCTCGTCGCCCTGATGCGCGAGCTCGCCGCCTTCCCGGACGCCCGTGTCGCGATCGTCGACAACGATTCCCAGGACGGCTCGCTCGAGAAGATCCAGGCGGGCGTCGATGCCAGCGGCTTCGGGGACCGTGTCCTCGTGATGCCCTCCGACTACAACGGCGGCTTCGCCTACGGCAACAACTTCGCGATCGAACGGGCCCTGCGCGGCCCCGATCTCCCGGAGTACGTCTACCTGCTCAACTCCGATGCCTTCCCGGACCCGGGCTGCGTCGAGGCCCTCGTCCGCTACCTCGATACCCATCCGGAAGCCGGCATCGCCGGCAGCTATGTCCACGGCCCGGAGCCGGTCCCCCACAAGACGGCCTTCCGATTCCCGAGCATCGCCGGCGAGCTCGAGACGGCACTCGGAATCGGCATCGTCTCGAAGCTGCTCGAGCGCTGGATCGTCGCGCCGCCGCTCCCGACGCGGACCTGCGAGGTCGATTGGCTGGCCGGCGCGAGCATGCTGATCCGGCGGGCGGTGATCGAAGAGATCGGATTGATGGACGACGCCTACTTCCTCTACTACGAGGAGACCGACTACTGCCTGCGCGCGCAGCGGGCGGGCTGGCGGATCGGCTACGTCGTCGAGAGCTCGGTGACCCACATCGGGTCCGTCTCGACGGGCTTCAAGGACCACTCCCGGCCGACGCCCCGCTTCTGGTTCGCGTCCCGCCGCCACTATTTCCTGAAGAACCACGGCCGGCTGGCGCTCTGGGCCGCGAACCTCGTCTACTTCCTCGGCGGGCTCGTCTGCCGCATCCGGCTCGGCCTGCTCGGGCGTGCGACGAAGGATCCGCGGCGTCATCTGCGCGACTTCGCGGCCTTCAACTTTCGCCTGCAGACGCCATCCGACGGCCGCCCGCCGCGAAAGCCTCGAGCCGCCTCGCCTTCCTGAGAACGGGCCGCTCGCCCCTTGAACGCTCAGGCCCTCTCCGCCTCTTTCTCTGCGGAGGTCCCGCCGACTCGAGGTCGGCGCGTCCTCGCTTCGGCTTCCGTCAGACAGGCACGCAGCCGCGCCGCCATCACGCGCACGTTCGGCTCGAGCACCATGCTGTCGTGGTTGCCCGGCATCTCGTGGACCTCGATCGAATCGACCCAGGCGCCGAAGCCGTTGTCTTCCCAGACCCATTCCTTCGCCGAATCGAGTACCCGTTCGGGCCCGAGCACGTAGGCGCGGTCGAGCTTCGGCCGGAACAGCACCATCGGCCCCGGATAGGGGCGCATCTGATAGCGCGGGAGCGCACGGCGGAAAGCCTGCTCGATCGCCTCGTTGTGGAACTGGTCTTCGGCGCGCACGGGCTCTCGCTGGCCCAGGCGGAGCTGGATCTGCTCCATCTGCCATTTCGCGCGATTGCGCGCCCAGTCGAGCAGATAGCCCGGCCCCCGCTGTCGCACACGCTGCCACTGGATCTTCGCGCGATCGAGCTTCGTGAGGCGCGGCGTCTGCGGCAGGCGGGAATCGAGCAGCAGCAGCAGACCGATCTCTTCCCCCGCGGCCCGTAGCTGATGTGCGATCTCGAAGGCCGTGAGTCCGCCACCCGAGAAGCCGCCGATCGAATAGGGACCATGGGGCTGCACGGAGCGGATCTCTTCGATGTAGGCCGCGGCCATCTCCTCGAAGCTCTCGTGGGGCGGCTCGTCGCCGTAGAGGCCCCGCGCCTGCAAGCCGTAGAAGGGCCGATCGGCGCCGACCAGCGTCGCGAGATGCCGCAGGTTCAGGACGTTGCCGAACATGCCCGCGACGAGGAAGAAGGGCGGCGCCTGGCTCCCCTGCCCCCGATTCGGATCCATCGCCACCAGATATTTGTACCGGGTCCGGCGTTCGCCTCGCGCCGCGCCGGTCTCCGTCCCGGCGCCTTCGCCGTCCTTTGCAGCACTCTCGGCCGCGCCGCCGGAATCCCCCATCGCTTCGCGGATCAGCGCCGCGCAGCCCTCGATCGTCGGGGCCTCGAAGAGCACCGAGATCGGGAAATCCGCCTTGTAGGTCTTCTTGATCATCGTGAAGAGCCGCACGGCGATCAGCGAATGGCCCCCGAGATCGAAGAAGTTGTCGCGCACCCCGAGTCCAGCGACGCCGAGCAGCTCTTCCCAGATCCCGACGAGCGTCCGCTCGACGTCGTCCGACGGCTCCTTGTACTCGCTGTCGAGATCGGGACGACCGAATTTCGTGCTCGACGACTGAGCCGCCTGCGCCGTCGCTCGCTCGGCCTGGCGGATCAGTCCAGCGAGATCGAGGGAGCTGACGGCGACCTGGGAGGCTCCGTCCAGCGCGAGCACACGCATCAGCGCATCGGCGCCCTCGTGTGCGCGGATGCCGCGCTCGTAGTTCCGGCGCAGCTGCCGCTCGGCTGGTGAGAGCTCGCGATCGCCGTGTCCGCCGAGGGCCGCCTCGAATTCGACGTCCGCGCGGACCGGGGCGGCCTCCCGCGTGAAGTCCGGCGCCGTCGCGAGCCGCTTGATCGTGTACTCCTCGATCTCGAGCAGGACGCGCCCCTCCGCATCGCAGATCGTGACGTCGAAGACCGCGAAGTCGGAAGAGGCCCGATTCTCGCCGCGATTGCGGACCCAGCTGTAGACCCGCGCCGGCAGGGCGCCGAAGACCGCCATGCGCCCGTAGGACACGGGAATCCAGAGACCGAGCGAAGGCGAGTAGCCTTCGATCAGGTCCATCGCATAGCCGGTCGCGTAGTCGAGCAGGCCGGGATGCAATCCGATCCGCTCGAGATCCGAGCGGTAGGCCTCGGGCAGCTCGAGCAGGGCGAGCGCCTCGCCTTCGCCCTGGAGCACCTGCCGCAGCACGCGCCAACGCGGACCGAAGGCGACGTGCTCCTCCTGTCCCGAACGATGCCCGTTCGGGTTCACCGCGCTCCGCGACCGCCGACAGCGCGCGTCGATCGCGGCGAGATCGACGGACTGAGGCTGCTCGAGACGACCGAGCTCGAGGCTCGCCTGGACGTTGAGCTCCCAGCCCGCGCGCCCTTCGACGCGACAGCCGGTGCGGACTTCGAAGCGATAACCACCCCGATCGGTGCCCAGCAGGCGCACCCGCACGTCGCGCTGCTCGCCGTCCGGAACGAAGACCGGGCGGATGAAGTAGAGATCCCGGATCTCGAACGGACCCGTCTCGCCGTATTCGGCCAGCGCCGTCCGCGCGAGCTCGGGATAGGCCGTGCCGGGCAGCAAGGCCTGCCCTGCCTTCGTCCGATGCTCGTCGAGCACCCAGTCGGCGAGCGGTGAATAGCTCTTCGCGAAGGCGGTCCGGCCGTGCTCGTCGCGGATGCGCTGATCGAAGAACGGATGCTGCATCGGCCCGGTCGGAAGGCTCGCCTCCTTGGCCGACGGCGCCGGCCGATCGCCGAAGCTCTCGGCGGCCATCCCGACTTCGTTCCAGATGCCCCAGTTGACGGAGATCGTCCGGACCCGGCCGCCCGCGCGACTCCAGGCGTAGGCGTCGAGGAACGCATTCGCCGCGGCGTAGTCGATCTGGCCAGCAGGCGCTGCGATCGCGCTCGTCGACGAAAAGAGCACGAAGAGCTCGCAGCCGAGGGTCTCGAGCAGTCCGTCGAGGACGAGGGTCCCGTAGACCTTCGGACCGAAGACCTCCTCGATCTCCGAGTCGAGCTTGAGCTGGATCAGCTCGTCCTTCACCACGCCTGCGATGTGGAAGACGCCGTCGATCTTGCCGAGCCGCTCGCGCAGGTCGAGCGCGAGCGCACGCATCTGCTCGTGGTTCGTCACGTCCGCAGCGACGACCTCGACCTGGGCTCCGGCCGCCTCGAGCGCGCGGATGCGCTGGATCCGGCGTCCCGTCGGATCCTCGCCGCCTCGCGACGCCAGCCATGCGTCCCATTCCTCGCGCGGCGGCAGACCCGAACGGCCGAGCAGCACCAGCCGCGGCCGCAGATCCTGCGTCAGCCGATCCGCGAGATTCAGCGCGAGGCCGCCGAGGCCGCCGGTCAGGAGATAGGTCCCGCCCGGGCGGAGCCCCGAGGCGGCGGGCGACGGCGCTTCGACGAGGCGCTCCTCTTCGAAGCGCCGGACGAAGCGCCGATCTCCGCGGTGGACAACGAGCTCGTTCGAAGCGCGACCTTCGAGCTCCCGCTGCAGGTTCTCCGCGATCCGATCGAGCGCTGCGCCGCGGGCGGCGCGGCCTCCGGCCTGGAAGAGCGTCTTCGCCACCGCCGCGAGCCCCTCGCTCCGCGCGGGCAGCGCGAGGTCGACGCTCTTGCAGACGAGGTCCGGGAACTCCCGGGGAACGACCTTCACGGGACCGAGCACCGTCGCCTTCTCGGGATGCAGGACCGGATCGTCCTCGCCGACGGTCTGCATTCCGTTCGAGACGACGGTGATCTGAACCGGCCGCGGCAGACTCTCCTC
>CAUJGH010000219.1 GCA_963169575.1 Myxococcota bacterium
GTCGTGGATCAGGACGATCCGTCGCATGGAAGCGACGCGTGGACCAGGCAGAAGGCTCGATCCCTCCGAAGCCCGCCTCGGACGGCAGCCCGTCTCGCGAGCGGCCGCCCCCGTCAGTCCTCCCCGAACGCCTCGTCGAGAAACGCCTGCAGCTGCGCGCGATGAATCCGGGGCGACCCCACCGCCGGGCTCGCCGCCTCCGCGCGCCCCGCGTATTCGATCTTCTGCTTGTCGCCGAGGATCGCCTGCAGCCGGTCGCGGACGAAGCTCCAGGCGCCCATGTTGCGCGGCTCCTCCTGGACCCAGACGCGCGTATTCGCCGCCGAATAACGCCCGAAGATCTCCGCGAGCTTCGCCTCGGGCCAGGGGTAGATCTGCTCGACGCGCACGATCGCGGTCTCGTGCTCGCTGCCCGCATGGCGTTTGGCGCGCTCCTCCTTGAGGTCGTAGTAGACCTTGCCCGAGCAGACGAGCACGCGGGAAACCTGGCTCGGATTCGCGGCGGCGAGCTCGTCGTCGATGACGTGCTGGAAGCCGCCCTCCGTCAGCTCCTCGATCTTCGAGGCGGCCTTCGGATGGCGCAACAGGCTCTTCGGCGTGAAGACGACGAGCGGCGCGCGATAGGGCCTTCGCATCTGGCGGCGCAGGACGTGGAAATACTGGCCCGGGGTCGTGCAGTTCACGATCTGCAGGTTGTCCTCGGCACAGGTCTGCAGGAAGCGCTCGATGCGGGCGCTCGAATGCTCGGGGCCCTGCCCTTCGTAGCCGTGGGGCAGCAGCATGACGAGGCCGCTCATGCGACCCCATTTGACGTGGGCCGACGTGATGAACTGGTCGATGATGACCTGCGCGCCGTTCACGAAATCGCCGAACTGCGCCTCCCAGAGCACGAGACTCGAGGGATCCGCGACCGAATAGCCGTATTCGAAGCCGAGCACGGCCGCCTCGGAGAGCAGACTGTCGTAGACCTCGAAGCGGGCCTGGTTGTCGGCGATGTGGTCGAGCGGGGCGTATTCCTCGCCCGAGTCCTGATCGACGAGCACGGCATGGCGATGCGAGAAGGTGCCGCGCGAGCTGTCCTGGCCCGATAGGCGGACGGGCGTGCCTTCGAGCAGCAGCGACCCGAACGCCAGCGCTTCGCCGAGGCCCCAGTCGACGCCGACGCCCTCGGATACCGCCTTGCGGCGCTGATCGAGCACGATCTGCAGCTTCGGATGCACGTTGAAATAGCCCGGTACGCGCCCGATGCCGGCGACGATCCGGGTCAGGGTCTCGTGCGGGACGGCGGTGACGGGATCCTTTTCGGGGCGCGTCCGCGAGAAGCCCGCCCAGGGGCCGCGGGTCTCGTAGGGCTCGTCCGGGCCGGGCGGCCGCGTCTGGATGCTCTCGAGCGCCTGCTTGAGCGCGTCCTGGCGCTGCTGCTCGATGCGGTCGACCTCTTCGCGCGTCAGATGGCCGCCCAGCACGAGCTTCTCGCGGTAGAGCGTGCCGATCGATTTCTTGTCGCGGATCTTGCGGTAGAGGCGGGGCTGGGTGAAGCCGGGCTCGTCGCCCTCGTTGTGGCCGTGGCGGCGATAGCATACGAGATCGATCAGGACGTCGTCGCCGAAGCGCTGGCGATAGGCGACCGCCATCTTCGTCACGTGGATCACGGCCTCGGGATGATCGCCGTTCACGTGGAAGATCGGGATCTGGATCATCTTCGCGACGTCGCTGCAATAGAGCGTCGAGCGCGCTTCCGAGGGCGTCGTCGTATAGCCGATCTGATTGTTCACGATGACGTGGACGGTTCCGCCGGTCGAATAACCGTTCAGCTGGGAGAGGTTCAGCGTCTCGGCGACGATGCCCTGCCCGGCGAACGCCGCGTCGCCGTGGATCATGAGCGGCATGATCGACTGGCCTTCGCGGTCGCCGGCGCGGACCTGCTTGGCCTTCGCGCGGCCGACGACGACGGGATCGACGGCCTCGAGATGCGAGGGGTTCGAGGTCAGCGTCAGATGGACGCGCTCGCCGGTCGCGACGGTGCGGTCGAGGGTGAAGCCCTTGTGGTATTTGACGTCGCCGGAGCCGAAGGGCGCGTCGACGTCGGGCGAGTCCTCGAATTCGGAGAAGACCGATTCGTAGCTCTTGCCCAGGATGTTCACGAGCACGTTCAGCCGCCCGCGATGGGCCATGCCGAAGACGATCTCGCGGATGCCGTGCGAAGGAGCGCTTTCGACGATGAGATCGAGCAGCGGGATCAGCGACTCGCCGCCCTCGAGCGAGAAGCGCTTCTGCCCGAGGAATTTCGTATGGAGGAAGCTCTCGAAGAGCTCCGCTGCGGCGAGGTTCTCGAGGATGCGTCGGCGCGCGGCATCTTCGAGGTTCGGATGGTTCTGGGAGCGCTCCATCTGCTCGCGCAGCCAGCTGCGGCGGGTGGGATCCTGGACGTGCGTGAACTCGACGCCGATCGGGCCGCAGTAGGTCTTGCCGAGGCGAGAGAGGATCTCGCGCAGGGTCTGCACCGAGCCGCCCGGCAGGTCGCCGGCGATGAAGAGCTGATCGAGATCCTCGTTGCCGAAGCCGTAATGCGCGGGATCGAGCTCGGGGAAATAAGTCGAATGCGCGCCGAGCGGATCGAACTGGGCGATCCGGTGGCCGCGGGCGCGATAAGCGTGGATCAGGCGCAGGACGCGGGCGTGTTTGTCAGCGGTATGGAGGAGCTGGGCATCCGATCGGGGCGAAGCGGAATCGGCCACGGACGCGGCGGGCGGCGCAGCCGGCGCCATCGGCGCGGCAGCCCCAGGCGCGGCGGAGATCGAAGCGGCCGTCGCCGCCGGAGCGGCACCCGGGGCCCCGCTCGCGAGAGCCGAAGGGCGCGGCGGCGCGACTTGTCGAACCGCCGCTCGGACCGCGCGCGCATCGACCGGCCCGCCGAATTCCGCCGACCAGCTGGCGTCGACCGAGCCCTCGTCGATCCGGTACTGGCTCTCGACGACCTCCTCGACCCAGCCGGCATTGATGCCGAACTGCGCGAGATAACGGGTCTGGGGCGGGATCGGCTCGTCCCCTTCGGCACCATGGGCAGCCTGGGCGGCGTGGGCGGCCTGGCCGGACTGGGGCGCACGGTCGGCGTTCGGCCGGCCGGAATTCGAGTCGAACTGGCTCATCGCAGGCGTCTCCAGAGGCGGCGGGTCGTAGCAGTCTACCGGGCATCGGCCGTCCCGGCCGGAGGCTCAAGCCTCCCCGCCTGCGCCGCCGCGCATTTCGGGACCCGTGCAAACGCCATCGGTTTCCCGATCCTCTGCGAATGCCTGCTCCGGCCCCGCTTGCTCAAGACTTCTATGCACGGGGCGCCCGCGCGGTCGCTGCGGACCTGATCGGATGTCGTCTGGTCCACCGCCTCCCGGACGGCGAGCGCCTCGTGCTTCGCCTCGTCGAGGTCGAAGCCTATCTCGGCGACGGCAGCGATCCAGCCTCCCACGCCCACCGCGGCCCGACCGCTCGGAACCGATCGATGTTCGGCCCGCCCGGTCGCCTCTACGCCTATCTCAGCCACGGGCTCCACACCTGCGTGAACGTCGTCTGCGAGGCGGACGGCGTCGGCGCGGCCGTCCTGCTGCGTGCCGGGGAGCCGGTGTGCGGCGAGGCGCGCATGCGCGAGAACCGCGGACCGATCGCCCGCCGCGGTGGGCGACGCGCCGTCGCTTCCGGCCCGGGACGGCTGGCCGCCGCCCTCGGACTCGGCCTCGGCGACGACGGGCGCAGCCTGCTGCGCGGCGCGCTGGTGATCCTGCCCCGGCAGACGAGCGCGAGCGCCCCCCGGATCACCGCGGGGCCGCGCGTCGGCATCACGAAGGCGGCCGACCTCCCCTACCGCTATTTCGATGCGGACAGCGACTGCGTCTCCCCGTTCCGCGCGGGCGGGCGCTGAACGGCGGCCGCGGGCGCCTCTCAGCCCTTCTTGCCCGGCCCCGGCGCGAGGATCGCGAGCACGACCAGCTTCCCCTCGCCGTCGTTGCGAATCCCGTGCGGCACGCCCGAGGGCGCAACCAGCATCTCCCCCGGCTGCATCGGGATCTCCCGGTCTTCGAGCAGGAAGCGGCCCCGGCCCTCGAGCACGTGATAGACCTTGTCGATCCCCTCGTGGGCGTGGAGCGCATGCGCCTGACCGGGCAGGAAGGCGTTCAATCCGACGAGAATCCGCTCGGACTCGAAGAGGGTCGCCTTGCCCATCTTCTCGGGATGAAAGACCGCGAAAGTCTCGGGGCGGAGACTCTCGGGATGCTCGGGTTGCTTCGACATGTCGGTCCTCCTGCGGCTTCCGGGTGCCGGACCGCGCGTGCGGCCTTTCCCGAAGCGCTCATTCGCGTCACGGGGCGGAGTGCATCATCCGTTCGATCCAGTCGATCACGATCTGCGGCGCCTCCATCGGAAAAAGATGCTGCCCGTCGACGCCTTCGACCCGCGCATGCGGTCCCCGCGCCGCGAGGGCCTCGTAGTAGGGCCGCGAGAAATTGCCGCGTCCCGCGTGCAGGATCACGAGCTCGGGCGCGAGCTGCGCGAACGCCTCCATCAGATCGAACATGCCGGCGCTCCCGAAGATCGCGCCCTCGACGGCCGGGGCACATTTCAGGATCCGCTCTCCGCTCTCGAGCTCGCGCATGCCGAGGCCGACGTAGAGCGCGAGGGCCTCGGGCGTGAACGTCGCGTAGAGCGCGCGCGAGCGGCAATGCGCATAGGCCTCGGCCGCCGAGGGAAAGCGGTCGCGGCGCTTGCGAGCCGCCGCGGCCATCGGATTGCTCCGCGGCGCCGCGTCTTGCGGCGGTGCACCGGCGGGTGCCGGCTCGCCGGGCAAAGGCCCGGTCGGCGGCAGCAGCACCGGATCGCAGAGCAGCAGCCGCTCGAAGCGCGCCGGCCGCGCGACCGCATTCGCCGCGACGAGCGCGCCGCCCATCGAATGGCCGACGCCGAGCGCGATTCGCGCATGGCCCGTCCGCTCGAGCAGCGCGCCGAGGGAGCGGTCGACATCGGCGGCGAGCGTCGTCCAGGCATAGGCCGCGGGATCGCCCGCTGCGGGCACCGGCGTCGAATCTCCGTGGCCCCGAACGTCCAGCGCGACGATGCGAAAGCGCCTTCGCAGGGCCGAGGCGATCGGTGCCCAGATCGCCGCGCAGAAGCCGTTCGCATGCAGCAGGACGACGAGCGGCCCTTCGCCGCCCCAATCGAGATAGGCGAGCTCGACGCCGGGCGCCGCCCCGGGCAGGCGCCCGCGCGCCGCGCCATCGACGAGCGGCAGCGCCCGCTGCCAGGCCTCCTGCCAGATCCGCTCGCGCTCGCGCGTCTCGTCCATCGCCGGCTCGCTCGTCAAATCGCCCTTCCTCCGATCGATGCCACGGCGCGCGCGGGCCCCTCGCCTGCGCGGCTTGCGGGCGTCGCTCGGTCCGCGCAGCGATCGCCTCGGGCGGGCCCTCCGCCCCAAAATCCGTCGCACCACCGCCCGCGCGAACGGACTATGCTGCTTCCGCCGTGACCCCGCCGACGCCCCTCTTCGACGATCGCCTTCGCGTCCAGACTGCCGAGCGCCTCGCGCGTTTTCCGCGCCAGGAATCCCTCGACGCGACGCTGCGCCCAGCGGCGGTGACCCTGGTGCTGACGCCGGGCGAACACGGCGAAGCCTGCTTCGTCATCACCCGCCGTACCCCGCGCCTCGCGCATCATGCCCATCAATGGGCCCTGCCCGGCGGCCGCCTCGACGCCGGCGAGACCGCGATCGAGGCCGCGCTGCGCGAGACCGAGGAGGAGGTCGGGCTGCGGCTCTCGCCGGATTCCGTGCTCGGCCTGCTCGACGATTTTCCGACCCGCTCGGGCTTCTGCATGACGCCCGTCGTCGCCTGGGCCGACGCGGGCCAGACGCCCGTCGGCAACCCCGACGAGGTCGAGCGCGTCCATGTCGTTCCGCTCGGAGAGCTGCTGAAGCCCGAGGTCCCCGTCTTGCGGCAGATCCCCGAGAGCGATCGCCCCGTCCTCTCGATCCCCATGCTCGGCACCCTGATCCACAGCCCGACGGCGGCGATCCTCTACCAGCTGCGCGAGGTCGTGCTCGCGGACCGACCGACGCGCGTCGCGCACTACGAGCAGCCCCTCTTCGCCTGGAAGTAGACGCCGCAGGCGCCTCGCCTGGAACTAGACGCTGCCGGCGCGTCACCTGGAAAAGACCGCCTAACCCGAGATCGCCTTGCCCTCGCGCAGCTTCGCGATCTCGTCGGGCTTGAAGCCGTAGGCGGTGAGGATCTCTTCCGTGTGTTCGCCGGCGCGGGCCGGCGGGCGATCCAGCTCGGCGGGCGTACGGCTGAAGCGGGGCGCCGGGGCGGGCTGCATCAGGCCGTGCCTCTCGACGTAGGTCGAGCGGTGGGCGATATGCGGATGCTGCGCGACCTCCTTCATCGAGAGGACGGGGGCGAAGCAGATGTCGGTGCCCTCCATCAGGGCGCACCATTCGTCGCGGGTCTTCGTCTTGAAGAGCGCCTCGAAGCGCGTCTTCATCTCGGGCCATTTCGAGCGGTCGTTCTGACCGGGCAGCGATTTCGGATCGAGGCCGAGCTTCTCGATCAGCTCGGCGTAGAACTGGGGCTCGATCGAGCCGAGCGAAATGTAGAGGCCGTCCTTCGTCTCGTAGGTGTCGTAGTAGTGGGCGCCGGTATCGAGGATGTTGGTTCCGCGCTCGCCGCCCCAGGCGCCCATCGCGAGCATGCCGTGGAAGAAGCCCATCAGCGTCGAGGCGCCGTCGACCATCGCGGCGTCGATGACCTGGCCCTTGCCCGAGCTCGCGCGCTCGACGAGCGCCGCGGCGATCCCGAACGCGAGCAGCATCCCGCCGCCG
>CAUJGH010000220.1 GCA_963169575.1 Myxococcota bacterium
CTCTCGGTCGTTCCCGAAGCGGGCCGGGGGCCGCGGATCGACCTGCTCTCCTTCGAGCTGCTCAGCGAAGAGGAGCGCCGCGCCGTCCAGCCCGAGAAGCTGCGCGAGGTCAGCCAGACCGGGCGCGCATGAATCGGCGCAGCACGGGTCCCGACCCGACGGAGTGCGAGCAAGCGTGAGCGCGTCAGCGCAAGCCCACTCGATCGCGTGATAGAGTCGGGGGCATCCGATCTTCCGGCGACCGAGGAGCGCTCCCATGACGAACGCACCGTGCACGCGATGAGCGAGCCCGATCCCTATCGCATCCAGAACGAAGCAGAGCTGCGCGCGCTCGTCGGGGACGCGCTACCCGGAGTCGAGACCAAGATCCTCGATCGGCTCGACGCCCCGACGCGCGCGTTCCTCGCGCGGGCACCCTTCCTGGTGCTCGCGACCAGCGATCGAGAGGGCCGGATCGATGCCTCGCCGAAGGGCGATGGTCCCGGCTTCGTCCTGATCGAGGACGATCGGACGATCGCGATCCCCGACCGTGCAGGCAATCGACTCGTCTATGGACATCGCAACCTGCTCGAGAATCCGCACGTCGGCCTCATCCTGATGATCCCGTCGACCACAGAGACGCTGCGGATCAACGGCCGGGCAGAGCTGACGCGGGATCCGGCACTGCTCGCGCGCCTCGCATCGCGCGGTCGACCGGCCCTGCTCGCGATCCGCGTCCGGATCGAGGAATGCTTCCTCCACTGCGGTAAGGCCCTGCTGCGCGCCGGCCTCTGGAATCCGACGAGCTGGGGCGAGCGGCATCGCGTGTCGTTCGGCGAGATCTTCGCCGAGCGCACCGGGGCGGGGGACGCGACCGCCCGCCAGATCGACGACGCGATCGAAGCAGACTACCGGGACAATCTGTGATGAAGACGCGATCCCGACGAGCACTCGGCGGTGCGCTCGCGCGCGGTGCCTTCGCCGGCGCATGCTGCGGATTCTCGCTCGGCGTCCTCGAGGTGATCGGGCTCGCCCTGCGCGGCGAGATCGCAGCGACCGCGGAGCTGATGCTCTGGGCCGGAGGCCTGGTCGGCCTCGCCTTCTCGCTCCCGGGTGCGCTCGTCGAAGGCGTCCGCGCGCGGCTCGCGCCGGCCGCCGAATCCACTCGCCCGGGATCGCCCGCCGCGGGTGCCCACGCCTGGTTCGCCTGCCTCGTGCTCGGCGTGCTCACGATCGGGCGCTGGCGCTACTACCTCGACGAATCGTTGTCGGCCGGCGAAGAGCCCGCGTCGAAGCTGCTCGTCGTGCTCCTCCTGCTCGCATGCGGCGCGCTGCTCGGCGCGATCGCAGCCGGGCTCGCGAAGCGTTTCGGCCCGGTGCGTTTCTCCGGTGTCTGGCTCGCCGCGAGCCTTCTCCTCGCGGTTTCGTTCCTGTTCTCGCGGCCGGAAGATCCGCCCGCTCACGCCCGGAGTCCGGCGGCGGACGAGACGGAGATGGCCCTCCGGACGAAGGGCTCGGCCTCGCCGCGGCCTCATGTCTTCCTGATCGTCGCGGACAGCCTGCGCGCCGATGCGCTTCAGCTCGGTCGCCAGTCCAGCCGACCCAAAGCCGGCGACGACGGCGCGTCCGATGCGCACGGGAAGGCCGCCCCGGCGCGCACGACCGCGCGCACGCCGGCTCTCGATCGCCTCGCCCGCGAGAGCGTCGTCTTCGATGCGCTCTGCGCCCAGAGCTCGTGGACCAAGCCGGGCTTCGCATCGATCCTGACAGGGCTGCCGCCGCGGATGCATCATGCCGTTCGGCGCGTGTCGCGCCTCCCTTCGGCGGTCACGACGCTGGCCGAGCGCTTCCACGCGGGCGGCTATTTCACCTTCGGTCACTCCAACGCCAACCCGAACAACTCGGCCGCAGCGAACTTCGACCAGGGATTCGACGAATACACCGATCTCAGACCGCCCCTACGACGCCTCTTCGCACCGGCGGGCGCCGAACTGCTCGCGCTGTATCGGCAGGTCGTCGAACCTGCGGCGCAGCGCCTCGTCGGTTTCGACGCGGGCCATTTCTACGTCCCCGCCGACGACTACACCGACCGGATCCTGGCCCGGATCCGGACTCTGCCGAAGGCCCCGACGCGCCCGATCTTCGCGGTGCTCCATTACATGGATCCCCACTACCCCTACTTCGCGGGCGAGCGCCGGGGGCGCCCGGTCCTGCTCGGGAGCGACATCCACCGAAAAGCAGACCCCTCGCTCGGGCGATCCCTCCGGAATGCCTACCTCGGAGACGTCGAGCTGCTCGATCGCCATCTCGGCCGCCTCTTCACGGCGCTGCGCGCGCGGGGGTTGTATGACGACGCGATCATCGTCTTCACGTCCGACCACGGAGAAGAGCTGTTCGAACACGCCGACTGGGGCCACGGCCGCTCCCTCTACCAGGAGGTGACGCACGTTCCGTTGATCCTCAAGCTGCCCCGGTCTCGGGGCGCCGGGACACGGATCGCCCCCCTGGCGAGCCAGATCGATCTCGCGCCGACGCTCCTCGCGCTCGCGGGCCTCCCGATCCCCGACGAACTGATCGGAACCACGCTCGTCGGCGCCGCCGGCGAATCCCGAGCCCGGCTCGATGCCGAATGCCATTCGACACTCGACACCACCTTGAATCAGATCGAAAGCGTGCGCACCCCGGCGGCGACCTACATCCGAACCCTCCGCACGAACCAGGCCCGCCTCGCGCCCGTCGAGGTCTACGACCGGCTCGCCGATCCGAGCGAAGCGAAGAACATCGCCGCGCAGGACGCGGCGCGCGTCGCCGACCTCGAAGCGAGGCTCGCCGCAGCAATCGCGCTCTGGCAGGAGGCCTCGGATCCCGAAGAGGACATGCCCGTCCCGCCGGACCTCGAGGCGCAGATGCGCGCGCTCGGCTACCTCGACGACGAATGAGGCCCCGCGCGCGAGCGGCGGCTCAGCCCGCCGGCTCGAGCAGCGCCCGGTGACGTTCGAGGGCCTCGCGCACGAGACCCGTCAGCCCCTGCGCTTCCCCCCGATCGAGCTGGGCGAGGAGCTGCCGACGCATGCGCGGCTCCCAATATCGGCGCAGATGCGTCGCCACCCCGTCACACGCCTCCGCATGATCCGGCAACGCCGCGAAGAACTCGCCGATCCGATTCGCCATCCGCACCAGGTTCTCGGGGTCCATGCCGCCTAATCCCCGCCCCGCAAGCGCGCGGCCCCGGCGTAGATCGTCGCCCGGTCCTCGCGCACGAAGCCCGCGAGCAGCAGATTCGCCTCGCGTGCGCATTGGATCGCGAGCTGGGTCGGTGCCGAGACGGCGGCCAGGATCGGAATCCCGGCCAGCGCCGCCTTCTGCACCATCTCGACGCTCGCGCGACTCGTGACCGCGACGAAGCCCTCCGCCGGCGCGAGCTCCGCCCGGAGGAGCGCGCCGATCAGCTTGTCGAGCGCGTTGTGACGGCCGACGTCCTCGCGCACGAGTAGGATCCGCCCCGCGAGATCGCAGAACGCCGCCGCATGCGTTGCACCCGTCTCCTGCCCGAGCGGCTGGCGAAGCCCGAGCTCGCGCATCGATCGCTCGAGCGCGCCGGCGCGGATCGGCGTCGAGGGCAGCGCCTGCTCGGGCAGCCGCACGACCCGGTCGAGATCGTCCGTCCCGCAAAGGCCGCAGCCGGTGCGCCCCACGAGATTGCGGCGGCGCGCATCGGCACGCGAAGCACAGCGCGGGGCGAAGTGCAGCGCGAGCACGACCCCTTTCTCTCGCAGCCGGATCTCGCAGCCGAGCAGGTCGGCGGGCGCGTCGATCAGCCCTTCCGTCAGGCAGAACCCGAGCGCGAAGTCCTCGAGATCCGCGGGGGTCGCGAGCATCACGACGTGCGGCGTCCCATCGATCTCGAACGAGACGGCGACCTCCTGCGCCACACACTCCTGCGTCGCAATCATCTCTCCCGAGCAAACGAGATGAGCATCGACCCGGCTCGCCCCCGGCGATCGCGGGCTCTGCGTCGCCGCCGCGCTCAAGCAGCGCCCCCATCGCCCAGCCGGATTCGATGTTCGAGCAGCACCTCCTGCTCGCGGTCGAAGGCGTCGTGCTCGACCTGCCAACGCGAAGGCTGCGAAGCCCTCCGGACCTGGACCGCCGTGACCTTGTACTCGGGGCAATTCGTCGCCCAATCCGACGATTCGGTCGTGACGACGTTGGCGCCCGACTCGGGAAAATGGAAGGTCGTGTAGACGACGCCGGGCTGGACCCGCTCGGTCACCCTCGCCCGCAGCACGGTCTCTCCCGCGCGGCTCTCGAGCGAGACCCGGTCGTGATCGGCGATGCCGCGCTCGGCGGCGTCGTGGGGATGGATCTCGAGCAGATCCTCGTCGTACCACGCCCGGTTCGCCGTGCGCCGCGTCTGCGCGCCCACGTTGTACTGCGAGAGCACGCGGCCGGTCGTCAGCAGCAGCGGAAAGCGCCGCGTGACCTTCTCGTCGGTCTCGACGTATTGCGTGATCAGGAAGCGCCCCTTCCCGCGCACGAAGCCGCCCTCGTGCATGATCGCGGTCCCGGCCTCCGCGGTCTTCTCGTTGCAGGGCCACTGGACGCTGCCGAGGCGCTCGATCTTCTCGTAGCTGACGCCCGCGAAGGTCGGCGTCAGCCGCGCGATCTCGGCCATGACTTCGCGCGGATGGGCGTACTCCATCGGGTAGCCGAGCGCGTTCGAGAGCGCGCAGGTGATCTCCCAATCGGCCTTGCCCGAAAGCGGCGCCATCACGCGACGGACGAGCGAGATGCGGCGCTCCGCGTTGGTGAAGGTCCCGTCCTTCTCGAGGAACGACGAGCCGGGCAGGAAGACGTGGGCGAATTTCGCGGTCTCGTTGAGGAAGATGTCCTGCACGACGACGTGCTCCATCGCCGCCATCGCCGCCGTCACGTGCCGGGTATTCGGATCGGATTGGACGAAATCCTCGCCCTGGCAATAGAGCCCGCGGAAGCTGCCGTCGAGCGCCGCGTCGAACATGTTCGGGATGCGCAGACCCGGCTCGGATTGGAGCGCAACGCCCCAGGCGGCTTCGAAGCTTCCGCGGACGCCCGCGTCGCCGATGTGGCGATAGCCGGGCAGCTCGTGCGGGAACGAGCCCATGTCGCAGGCGCCCTGGACGTTGTTCTGCCCGCGCAGCGGATTCACGCCGACGCCGGGCCGCCCGATGTTTCCGGTCGCCATCGCGAGATTCGCGATCCCGATGACGGCGGTCGAGCCCTGCGCGTGCTCGGTGACCCCGAGGCCGTAGTAGATCGCCGCGTTCCCGCCCGTCGCATAGAGCCGCGCGGCGGCGCGCAGCTCGGCGGCGGCCACGCCGCACGCCGACTCGAGCGCCTCGGGCGAGTTCGACGGCCGAGAGACCCATTCGCGCCAGATCCGGAAGCTCTCGGGATCACACCGCTCCGCGACGAACGCCTCGTCGACGAGCCCCTCGGTCGCGACGACGTGGGCCAGCGCGCTGAGCACGGCGACGTTCGTCCCGGGCCGGAGCGCGAGATGATGATCGGCCCGGACATGGGGACCGCGCACGAGGTCGATCGCGCGCGGATCGATCACGATCAGCCGCGCGCCCTCGCGCAGCCGGCGCTTCATGCGCGAGGCGAAGACGGGATGCGCCTCCGTCGGATTCGCGCCGATCACGACGAGGACGTCCGCCGCCTCCACCGACTCGAAGGTCTGCGTCCCCGCCGAAGTCCCATAGGTCTGGCCGAGCCCGTAGCCGGTCGGCGAATGGCAGACCCGCGCGCAGGTATCGACGTTGTTGTTGCCGAAGGCCGCGCGGACGAGCTTCTGGACGAGATAGGTCTCTTCGTTCGTGCAGCGCGAGGAGGTGATGCCTCCGACGGCATCGCGGCCGTGCTTCGCCTGGACGCGGCGAAAGCCCTCGGCGGCGAAGGCGATCGCCTCGTCCCAGGAGACCTCGCGCCAGGGATCGCTCGTGCGTTCGCGGATCATCGGCTGCGTGATGCGATCGGGATGCGTCGCATAGCCCCAGGCGAAGCGGCCCTTGACGCACGAATGGCCCTCGTTCGCCCGCCCGTCGTTCCAGGGGACCATGTTCACGACCTGGTCGCCCTTCATCTGCGCCTTGAAGCCGCAGCCGACGCCGCAGTAGGCGCAGGTCGTGACGACTTCGTGCTCGGGCTGCCCGAGGACGATGATCGACTTCTCCGTCAGCGTCGCGGTCGGGCAGGCCTTGACGCAGGCGCCGCACGACACGCATTCGCTCGCGAGGAAGGGTTCGTCCTGCCCGGCCGAGACGTGGGATTCGAAGCCGCGCCCGCCGATCGTGA
>CAUJGH010000221.1 GCA_963169575.1 Myxococcota bacterium
CTCGGCCGCAGCGACGGCGTCGGGGCTCGCGGCAATGGCGATCGGTCTCGAGACGGCACCGGAGGGCGCGCAGCTGATCGCACCGTCCGCCGTCGCGGGCGTCGTCGGACTCAAGCCCACCGTCGGACGGGTCAGCCGAGCCGGCATCCTGCCCGTCGCGAAGTCCCAGGACTCGCCCGGCCCGATCGCACGCACCGTCTACGATGCCGCCCTCCAGCTGCAGACGATCGCGGGCAGCGATCCGAGCGATCCCGCCACGGCCGGTGCACCGCCGGTGCCCGACTATCTCGCGGGTCTCTCGACGAGCGCGCTCTTCGGCAAGCGGGTGGCGATCGTGGCGAGCAACGTCGTCCCCTACCAGACGGCAGTCAGCACCCTGACGCTCCTCGGCGCGACGCCGGTCGAGGTCACCGTCGGTACGCCGAGCCCGGAAGTCCCGAGCATCGTGCTGCGCGAGTTCCAGCGCGACCTCGACGCCTATCTCGCCTCGACGGGCGGGGCAGGCTCGAAGACGCTCTCGGGCATCGTCGACTACAACACGGACAATCCGGTCGAGGGGCTGAAGTACCAGCAGCGCCAGCTGCTCGAAGCGCTGACCGCCGACCTCTCCGCCTACGCCTCCGACAAGGCCGAGGGGCAGGCGGCGACGCGCGCGCTGATCGACGGCATCCTCACGAACGGCACCGCCGATCCCGGCGACGACTTCGACCTCATCATGGTCCCGAGCGGCAACGCCCTGATCGGCATCGCCGATCGGGCCGGCTATCCCCTGCTCTCGGTTCCGGCGGGCGAAGGCGTGACGAATGCCGGGCGCAATCCGATCGGGGTGATCTTCGTCGGCGGCGCCTTCGAAGAGGCCGAGCTGCTCGCCGCGGGATACGCACTCGAGCAGGGCGGCACCTATCAGCGGCGGGCCCCGAGCGTGACGAACCCGAGCATGTACCGATGCGTGCCCGGCAGCGCCTTCTTCAGCGGGGAGCTCTGCAATCCCGGCGACCGGTTGCTCGTGAAGGGCGCCGGCGAATGGAAGCTCGACGACTGAGCCCATCTCGAACGCCCGCGACGGGTCGATGCCTCAGGGCGTCGGCCCGTCGTGGGGCGGGTGGCGAAATGGAGCCGAACGCCTCAGCCCCGACGCGAGCGGTCGAGCTCGCGGAATCGCAGCGCGGCCTCGGTCCGGTTGTTCACCCGGAGCTCTTCATAGATGCGCATGACGTGGCTCTTGACGGTTCCGGATGCGATGGCGAGTGCGTCACCGATCTCGCCATTCGACCGGCCTTCGGCCAGAAGCGCGAGCACCTCCCACTGTCGCGGCGAGAGCCGCGGTGAGAGCGGGCCGCCTCCGTTAGCCCGCGGCAGTCGCCGCGGGCTAACGGTGACGGTCGAGTCGTCGAGCAGATGCGGCGGGAGGTAGATCCCGCCGGACAACACCAGCCGGATCGCAGCGAGCAGGACCGAAGCCGTCGAAGACTTGGGGATGAATCCGACGGCACCGAGGTCGAGCGAAGAGCGGACGTCACGTGGCATTTCCGAGCCGGACAGGACGGCGACTGGAACCGAGGGATGGTGCTCGCGCAGACCGGCGAGGACCTCCAGACCGGAGGCGTCCGGCAGCGCCAGATCCAGCAGGACCAGATCGAAGTCGTCGTCCGCCGCGGCTTCGCGCATCGCGCTCGCCCCGTCTGCCGCTCCGACGAGCTCGACCTCCTCGTCGAGCTGTGCGAGCACGAGTCGAAGCCCTTCGCGGAACAACGCATGATCGTCGCAGAGGAGGATCCTCAACATGCGGCAAAGCTAGTCGAATCGACCGCGACCGCACGCGGACGCGTCTCGGCGGCATACGACGCCCGGCCGCCTTACGGCTGCCATTCACTCGCCGGTTTTCCTAGTCTCGGGGGATGCCGCACCGCCTCGACCGACGCGACGGCTGGCTCCTCGCCGTGACGATCCCGCTCTTCGTCGCCGCCGTCGGCCTCCACGTGAAGGAGAGCCTGCGCACGGGGCTCGCCCAGCTGCCCGTCTTCGCGGCGTGGCATCCCGGCGACTACCCGCGCGTCGGCGGATTCAGGCTCGAGACCGACAGCAATGGATCCGGGCTCGAGCTCGGCGACCGGCTCATCCGCATCGCCGACCGCGACTTGCGGGGCGTCGGCTATGTCGGCTTCCAGGCAATCGGCCTCGCCCGGACGACGCCGGGCCATCCGACCGAGCTCGAGTTCGAGCGCGACGGCGTGCGGCACGTCGTCGAGCTCGAAGCGCGCCCCCACCCGGCCCCCTGGGCCCGCCTCCCGACCCTCCTGCTCACCGCCGGCGTCGCGACGCTCCTCCTGCTCCGAGCTCCGAATCGTGCGGATGCGCGGCGCTTCTATGCCTGCTTCATGACCTACGCGATCGGACAGGCGCATTTCTACGGCGGACCGCCGTGGCAGACCTGGGCGGCGCAGATCGTCTGGTCGATCGGCTCGGTCCTCATGATCTACTTCCTGATGGAGTGGGTGCGAAACTTTCCGCCGGAGCTGCCGAGCGCGCGCCGACTCGGCGTGGGCACGTCCCTGACTGCAGCGGGGCTCTACGCCCTCTTCGTTCGCGCCAACTACCTGCTGGCCTGGCCTCTGCCGATCGAATGGGTTCCGAGAGTCTCCTTCGCCACCCATGGCCTCGCGACCGTCGTCGCGCTGGGCATCCTCGTCCGGAACTACCAGCGATCGCCCGCGGTCGGTCGTCGCCGACTGCGCTGGATCCTGCTCGGCACGTCGATCGGCTCCCTTCCCGTCATCCTCGCGGCCCTGGCCCCGACGATCCATCCGGGCTGGGAGGGCTTCCGAGCGGCGTTCGCGATCGGCTTCGTCTCGAGCATGATCTGGATGGTGGGTGCCCTGCTCGCGGTCATCCGCGACAAGGCGTTCGACATCGACCACCTGATCGGCACGACCGCGGCCATCGCGGTCACGATCGGCGTCGGAGGAGCGGGCCTCGTCGTCGGCGCCCCGATGGTCTCGGACTTCCTCGTCGCGACGTACGGCATCGAGGCGACGACGACGCGCCTCGGCCTCGGCGTGATCGTCGGCGCCGCCATCATCCTCGCGACCCATCGGCTGCGACCTCGCATCGACCGGCTCCTCTTTCCCGAGCAGATGCAGCAGCGAGCGGCCCTGCAACGCCTCGCCGCCGCCTTGCGAGATGCACACGGTCTCGATGCCCTGCTCGACGCGGCCACTTCCGGTGCCGCCGAAGTGGTCGGCGCGGAGGTCGGCGTTCGCTATGCGCAGGTCGAAGGCGGATTCGTTCGCCGGACCACGCAGGCCGTCTCGTGGCCCGCCGTGCTCGAGGGACCGCTGCCGGACGCGTCGACGGCGGAGCGCGCGGCCATCCCGGCGGCGGCGCACGAGCTCGCCGCGATCGTCTGCCCCGTCTCTCCGGGCGAGCCCTCGTCCATCGCCGCCCTCCTCTGCTTCGGCGCCAAACGCTCCGGCGAGCTCTACACGGAGCGCGACCGGCAACTCCTCGACGAGATCGCGACGCTCTGCGAGCGCGAGTGGCTCCGCATCCTGCGTTATGCGGCCGAGGCGGAGGTCGCGGCACGAACCAATCGGCTGGCCGAGGCGAGCCACGACCTCCGCCAACCGCTTCACGCCGTCTCCCTCCTCGCCGAGACCCTGCGAGGTCGTCTCGAGGATCCCGAGGTCCGATCACTGGTCGAGCGGATCGGCGATTCGACCCACGAGCTCGACGAGATGCTCTCGCTCCTGCTCGATCGCTCGAGTCTCGATGCCGGCGGAATCGAGCCGAAGATCGAGTCCGTCCGCTACGAGCGGCTGCTCGAGACGCTCGAGCGCGACTTCGAAGGACCCGCCGCGGAGTCCGGGACACGCCTGCGCTTCGTTCCATCGAGCGTCGTCCTGCGGACCGACCGCCTGCTGATGCTTCGCATCCTGCGCAACCTCGTCGCGAACGCCCTGCGCCACGCGCGTGGTGCCTCGGTCGTCGTCGGCGTCCGCCGCGTCGGCGCGGGTCGGCGTGCGCGAATCGAGGTGCGCGACGACGGACCCGGC
>CAUJGH010000222.1 GCA_963169575.1 Myxococcota bacterium
CGCCCTGCGCGAAGTCGGGATAGAGCTCGAACTCCTCCTTGTTCAGCACGGCGATCTGGGCCTCCCAGATCTCGGGGAGGTTGTGCGGCAGGATGCGCGTCGACATGCCGACGGCGATGCCCTCGGCGCCGGTCATGAGGATCACCGGGAGCTTCGCCGGCAGTGCCGTCGGCTCCTCGTTGCGGCCGTCGTAGGACGGGACGAACTCCGTCAGCGCCGGATGGAACATCGTCTCCAGCGCGAGGTCGGTCAGGCGACATTCGATGTAGCGCGGCGCGGCGGCGGCGTGGCCCGTCAGCAGGTTGCCGAAGTTCCCCTGCCGCTCGATGAAGTAGTCCTTGTTCGCCAGCACGACGAGCGCGTCGCCGATCGACGCATCGCCATGGGGATGGAGCTTCATCGTGTCGCCGATGACGTTGGCGACCTTGTGGAAGCGACCGTCGTTCATGCGGAAGAGCGTATGCAGGATGCGCCGCTGGACAGGCTTCAGCCCGTCGCGCAGATCGGGGATCGCGCGATCGAGGATGAAGTAGCTGGCGTACTCGATGAAGTGGTCCTTCATCAGGGATTCGAGGCGGCTCATCGGCGGTCTCCGGGGACGGGCGGACGGATCGAGGACGTGCGCATCGAGGCGGCGTTCGGGCTTCTCGACGAGTGAAGGGTCGTCGTCACAGCACGTCCGTCGCGAGATTGTCGACGATGAAGTCGCGGCGTTCGGGGGTGTTCTTGCCCATGAAGAACTCGAGGCTGCGGACGACCTCGCCCATCGAGCCGACGTCGACCGGCACGAGCCGGATGTCCTTCCCGATGAACTGGCCGAACTCCTTCGGGCTGATCTCGCCGAGCCCCTTGAAGCGGGTCACCTCGGGCCCCTTGATCGCGGCCATCGCCGCGTCGCGCTCGGCGTCCGAATAGCAGTAGCGAGTCTCCCCCTTGTTCCGAACCCGGAAGAGCGGCGTCTCGAGGATGAAGACGTGGCCCTTGAGGACGAGATCCTCGAAATACCGCAGGAAGAAGGTCAGCAGCAGGTTGCGGATGTGCATGCCGTCGACGTCGGCATCGGTCGCGAGGACGACGCGGTTGTAGCGGAGCCCCTCGAGCGAGTCCTCGATCCCGAGCGCCCGCATGATGTTGTAGAGCTCTTCGTTCTTGTAGATCGCGTCGCGCTTCAGGCCGTGGCAGTTGAGCGGCTTGCCCTTCAGCGAGAAGATCGCCTGGGTATAGACGTCGCGGGTCGGGACCATGACGCCGGCCGCCGAGTCGCCCTCGGACAGGAAGATCGTCGTCTCGTCCCGGCGCTTCGCCGACGCGTCGTCGTAGTGGTATTTGCAGTCGGTCAGCTTGGGGATGCGGATCGCGACCTTCTTCGCGCGGTCGCGGGCCTCCTTCTTGATGGCCGAGAGCTCCTTGCGGATGCGCTCGTTCATCGTGACCTTCTCGAGAATCGCCTTCGCGTCCTCGGGATGCTCGTGCAGGAAGCGGACGATCTTGTCCTTCACGGCCGGGACCAGCCAGGCGCGCACGTCGGCCGAGCCGAGCTTGTTCTTCGTCTGGCTCTCGAAGACGGGATCCTGGAGCTTCACGGCGACCGCCGCGACGAGCCCGTCGCGCACGTCCTCGCCGGCGAAGCTCTTCTTGAAATGCTCGTTGACGGCCTTGAGGATGCCCTCGCGGAAGGCGCTCTGGTGAGTTCCGCCGTCGTTCGTGTACTGGCCGTTCACGAACGAGAAGTAGGACTCGCCGTAGGCGTTGCCATGCGTGAAGGCGAACTCGAAGCGGTCGCCTTCGCAATGGGCGATCTCGTAGAGCGGCTCGGCGTCGCCGAGCTCGTCGGCGAGCAGGTCTTTCAGTCCGTTCCTGCTTTGATAGGTCTCGCCGTTGTAGCCGAGCTTGAGACCGCTGTTGAGATAGGCGTAGTAGCGCAGGCGATGCGCGATGAACTCCTCGCGCCAGTCGTATTTGCCGAAGATCTCGGTGTCCGGCGTGAAGCGGATCCAGGTCCCGTTCGGCTCGTCGGTCTTGCCGCCCTTCTCGCTCTTCAGCTTGCCGCGCTCGAAGCTCGCGTGCTTGAACTGGCCGTCGCGGACGCTCTTCACCTCGAAAGAGGAGGAGAGCGCGTTGACCGCCTTCGTGCCGACGCCGTTCAGGCCGACGGAGAACTGGAAGACGTCGTCGTTGTACTTGCCGCCCGTGTTGATCTGGCTGACGCAGTCGACGACCTTGCCGAGCGGGATGCCGCGGCCGAAATCCCGGATCTCGACCGTCGCGCCCTCGCGGGCGATCTCGATCTTCTTGCCGGCGCCCATGATGAATTCGTCGATCGAGTTGTCGACGACCTCTTTCAGCATGACGTAGATGCCGTCGACCGGCGTCGAGCCGTCGCCGAGGCGGCCGATGTACATGCCCGTGCGCAGGCGGATATGCGACAGGGCGTCGAGGGTCTGGATCGCCTTTTCGTCGTAGGCGACCGAGCCGGGGGTCTTGCCTGCGGATTTGCCGGGGGTCTTGCCGGCGGAGTGGACGCCGGGGGCGGATGCCTGGGCTGCGGCCTTCGTCATCGGGGTGTGTTCAACCTCTCGTTTCGGTCCTGCGTTTCGGTCCTGCGTTTCGGTCCTGCGCCCCCGCTCTCGTTCGGCCTCCGCGTCCCCGACGATGCGCAGGGGACGAGGCGTCGTAGGCTTCCCGCATGGGAAATCCGCGCGCCGGGCACGAGCTGGGGTGGGGGCGCGCCTAGGTTCGGCCATCTCGGGCGATCGTCAAGGCGAGGACGGGGCGGGAGGCTCCGAGTGGCTCGCCGCCCGCGCGTCGCCGAGAGTCCCACGGGGCCAAGGCGTCGGATCGATCCGACCGCTCGCCCGAGACGGAATCCAAGACGCTGAAGCGCCGCGCCCCCTCAGTCGCGCTCCCTGACCCGATACGTCCAGGCCGCCCGCGGCCCCGAGAAGACGAGGATGCGCTGATCGGTCCAGAGCGTTGCGAGCGTATCGTCGGCCTCGATCGCCTCGAGGGATTCCTTCAAGCGGAACGGAATCGCGGCGAAGGTCCCGTTCTCCGGCGCGAGGCCGAGCATGCGGCGGTTGGTCGCGGCGACCCCGACCGACGCCCCCGCCCGGATCGCCTCGAGCGATTCGCCGGGCGTGAAGGTCTCCTCGATCCAGCCGCCGAGCTGCCCGACGAAGCCGAGCGCCCGCTGCTTCGTCGCGACGAGCGCGACCCGATCGGCGACGACCGCGAAATCCGGCGCGCGCTCCGCAATCCGGTAGCGGGCCTCCTGGAAGTTGCCGCCGACGGTGATGCCGAGGGCGCGGCGATCCGTCAGCACGATGCCGACCCGGCCGCGGCTCTCGTTGAAGAGGACGAGCTCGTCGATCTCGAGGCGGACCCGCGCGCGGCTGCCCGTCACGGCGTTGAACGCATAGAGATTCCGGCCGTCCTGCTCGATCGCGATGACGTCGAGCCGATCGACCTCGGCGGGATAGAGGGAAACCTGGGCCCGCGCCGCACCGCCTGCCCCAACGGTGCTCCCCAGGACGTGGACGGCGAGGCTGGAGAGCACGAGCAGCGAGCGTCGGCGGCGCGTCATCAAGGCATTGGACCCTTTCACGGGAAGGGATGCAACCGGGCTGGACCCCGCCGCTCCGGCCCGGTTCCGGATCGCCGGATCTGTTATCTACCCGCCGATGGATCCCGTCTACGTGAGCGCGATCAACCGCGGCGTCCCCCCCGCCCGCCCCGGCGAGTTTCCCCCCGTCGCGATCGGCCCGATCTGCGCCGATCCGCCGGTCGTGCTCGCGCCGATGGCCGGCATCACGAACGCGCCGTTTCGAAGGCTCTGCCGGGGCTTCGGCGCCGGCCTCTACGTCTCCGAGATGATCACGGCGCGGGCCCTCGTCGAGCGCAACGCCAAGACGATGCGGCTCTCCGAGTTCGATCCCGACGAGAGTCCCCGCAGCCTCCAGCTCTACGGCGTCGATCCGCATTACGTCGGCGAGGCCGTCAAGCTGCTCGTCGGCGAGGACCGCATCGATCATCTCGACATGAACTTCGGCTGCCCGGTCAAGAAGGTCACCCGCCGCGGCGGCGGCGCCGCGATCCCGGCGAAGCCGCGGCTGCTCGAGCAGATCGTCCGCGCGGCCGTTCGCAATGCCGGCCCGATCCCCGTCACGATCAAGTTCCGGATCGGCATCGAGGACGGTTGGCACACCTTCCTCGAAGCCGGCCGCATCGCCGAGGGCGAAGGCTGCCGCGCCGTCGCGCTCCACGCGCGGACGGCTGCGCAGCTCTACGACGGCGAGGCCGATTGGAACGCGATCGCCGAGCTCAAGCAGGCGGTGAAGACGATTCCGGTCTTCGGCAACGGCGACATCTGGGAGGCCTGGGATGCGCTGCGCATGATGCGGCAGACGGGCTGCGACGGGGTCGTCGTCGGGCGCGGCTGCCTCGGGCGGCCGTGGCTGTTCCGGGATCTCGCGGACGTCTTTGCCGGGCGACAGCCCGAGAATCCGCCGCGCTTCGGCGAGGTCGCCGAGACCATGCGGCGCCATGCGCGGCTGTTATGCGAATGGCAGGGCGAGCACTGGGGCATGCGCGACTTCCGCAAGCATGCGACCTGGTATACCAAGGGCTTCCCCGGCAGCACGAAGATGCGCGACAAGCTGATCCGCATCGAGTCGCTCGCCGAGCTCGACGCGATTCTCGACGAAGGCGATCCGACGCTCGAATTCCCGCCGACGGCCATGCGCGCCAAGCGCGGCAAGAAGGGCGGGAGCCAGAAGGTCGTCTTGCCGGAGGGGTTCCGGGACGATCTCGAGGACGCGACGCCGCCGGCGGCAGAAGAGGAAGGAGACGGGGGATGAGCACGAGGGGATCCGCCATGGCCAAACACGATTTCACGAACCGCGTCGCCCTGGTCACCGGCGCCGCCGGCGGCATCGGTCGGGCGACCGCCCTCGAGCTCGCCCGCGCCGGCGCGAAGGTCGCCGTCGCCGACATCGACCTCGAGCATGCGAAGAACACCGTCTCCCTGATCGAGCAGGCCGGCGGCACCGCCCTCGCCATCAGAGTCGACGTCGCCGATCCCCTCTCCGTCGCCGCGATGGTCGCGAAGACCGTCGATACCTGGGGCCGCCTCGACTTCGCCCACAACAACGCCGGCGTCCTCGGCGGCAGCCGTCCCATCGTCGAGATGCCCGACGAGGTCTGGCTGCGCGGCATCGCCGTCATGCTGACGGGCGTCTTCTACTGCATGAAGCACGAGATCCCGGCCATGATCCGCGGCGGCGGCGGCGCGATCGTGAACACTTCCTCGGGCGCGGGAATGATCGGCGTCCCGAACCAGGCCGACTACGTCGCCGCCAAACACGGCGTCATCGGCCTGACGAAGAGCGCCGCCCTCGAAAACATCGGCCACAACGTCCGCATCAACTCGATCTGCCCGGGCACCGCGCGCAGCCGCATGGTCGACAACTGGCTTCAGGGCTCGGAGGACGCCGAGCGTCAGGTCGCGAGCCTGCATCCGATCGGCCGCATCGCCGAGCCCGAGGAGATCGCGCGGGTCGTCTGCTGGCTGCTCTCGGACGACGCGTCGTTCGTCGTCGGCGCGACGATCGCGGCGGATGGCGGTTATACGGTGCCCTGAGCGGGACCGCCTAACGATACTTCCCGATCACCGTATCCCCGAACCGCTTGATCGCATCGACCTTCTCCTGCAGCGAGCTCGGCGGCGCATAGACGTTCCAGACCGACGCGACGCCGTGGGTCACGCCGATGTCCTCGACCTCCTTGAAGGCCGAGACCGTCGCGAGGGTCGGATCGCCCGCGTGGACCTGGAAGGGCTCCTTGTCCCGGCCGTACTCGCGCCGCAGGGCGCCGAGCTCGCCGATCATGCGGACGAGCTCCTCGCGCGAAGAGCCCGCCGAGGTCCAGCCGTCGCCGAGCCGCGCCGCGCGCCGCAGCGCCGGCTTCGAATGCCCGCCGACGATCAGCGGCACGGGATGTTTCGGCGTCGGATTGAGCTTCATCTCGCCGAACTGGAAATGCTCGCCCTGGTAGCTGAAATAGCCGCCCTTCATGAGCCCGCGCACGATCTCCATGCACTCGTCCATGCGCTTGCCGCGGCTCTTCCAGTCGATGCCGAGATAGGTCAGATCCTCGACCCAGGGCGTGATGCCGACGCCGAGCAGGATCCGTCCCTCGGCGAAGCAGGCGAGCGAGGACCACTGCTTCGCCGCGAGGATCGGATGCCGGCTCGCGAGCTTGTAGACCGAGGGATAGAGCACGAGCGTCTTCGTCACCGCCGCCATCGCCGAGAGCAGCATGACCGGGTCGTACATCGGCAGGTTCTCGAGGAAGCTGCGGTCGGTCTCGTAGTAGGGGTACTTCGAATCCGAATGCTTCGGATACATGTAGCTGTCGCCGATCTGGAGCGCGTAGAAGCCGTGCTGCTCCGCCGCCTGGGCGAGGGGCAGGACGTGGCTGATGTCGCTTTGAAGACCGATGCCGAGGACGAATTTCATGGGGGCTCCGTTGCTGGGAAGACTGGGGCGGTCCAGCGGCCGACGGACAAGCGGTAGCGAATCGCCCGATCGGTCGCTCGGCTTCGGGCATCGCCCGGGGACCGCTAGGCCTCGATCCCGAGCAGCCTCGCCGCGTTTCCGCGCAAGACGAGGGCGAGCTCGTCGTCGTCCAGCAGCGGCGCGAATCGCTCGATCGCGGAGCGGCTATCGGGCCAGGTCGAGTCCTGATGGGGGTAGTCGGTCTCGAAGGCGATCTGCCGGATGCCGATCCGCTCGCGCGCCTCGAGGCCGGCGACGTCGTCGAAGAAGCAGACGGTGACCTGGGGCATGTAGGCGCTCGGGGGCTCGGGGAGCGTATTCGCGCCCGTGCCCCAGATCGTCTTCTGCCAGAGGTTGTCGGCGCGCTCGAGGACGTAGGGGATCCAGCCGATCTGGCCTTCGGCGAAGCAGATGCGGAGCTCCGGGAAGCGCGCGAGCGCCCCCGAGAAGAGCCAGTCCGAGAACGCCATCGTCGTCGTCAGGAAGCCGAGCGTCGCGGTGACGGCGGGCGGCGCGTCGGGCGAGGAGGTCAGGAAGGTCGAGCCCGATCCGATGTGCATGAAGATCGCGGTCCCCGTCTCGGCGCAGGCCGCGAGGAAGGGCTCCCAATGGCGATCTGCAGAATGGATCGTCGGCAGCCCCAGCCTGCCCGGCAGCTCCGAGAACGCGACGGCACGCACGCCGCGCGCCGCGTTGCGGCGGACCTCGGCGGCCGCCAATGCGGGATCCCAGAGCGGGACGATGCAGAGCGGAATCAGCCGCTTCGGCGCCGCCCCCGACCATTCATCGACCATCCAATCGTTGTACGCGCGCACGCAGGCGAGCGCGAGCGCCTTGTCCTTGCGCTCGGCGAACATCTGCCCGCAGAATCGCGGGAAGGTCGGGAAGCAGAGCGAGGCCTCCATCCGGTTCAGATCCATGTCGGCGAGGCGCGCCTTCGGGTCGAAGCAGCCCGCGCGCATCTGCTCGAACGCGATCGGCCCCATCCACCACTGGGACTCGTCGTAGCCCGCACACGCATTCAGCATCTGATGGGACCAGACGAGGTCTTCGTAGATCCAGAAATCCGTCTTCGGTCCGTCGCCGCCGCGGCGGATCGTCTGGATGCCTTCGATCCACTCGATCCAGTGGTGGTCGTGGACGACGCGCGGGCCCTGGTCGCGCAGCTTCGCCGGAAGCCAGCGCTGCCAGAGGTGCGGGGGCTCGACGACGTGATCGTCGATGGAGATGATGCGGGGAAACGCTCGCATTGGGCCCTGCCCTCCCCCGCGGACGTTAGAGCGCGCGAGGGAAGCGGGCGAGCTCGCCTCTACCCGTTCTTCGCCGTCTCTTTCGACCCGTCGTCGACCTTGAAGTTCTTGTCGCGCAGCTTCGCGATCAGGTCGTCGATCGTGCCCGTGTTGAGCACCTCCTGGAACTGCGAGCGGTAGTTCGAGACGAGCGAGACGCCCTCGATGACGACGTCGATGATCTTCCAGGGCTCCCCCTGCTGACGCAGGCGATACGAGATCTCCGCCCCGTCGAACTGGCCGCCGACGATGCGCGTCTTGACCGACACGTCGTTTCGCTGCTCGACCTGCGCGGCATAGACGTCGACGCGCTCCTGGTCGTAGCGGTCGAGGCGCGTGCCGTAGGTATGCGAGAGGTGGCGCTTGAATTCCTTGACGAAGGTCACGCGCTGCTCGGGCGTCAGCTTGCGCCAGTTCCGCGCGAGAACCAGCTTCGACATGGTCGAGAAATCGAAGAGCTCGTAGGCGATCGACTCGATCTCGGCGACGCGCGTCTCGGCGGGCTCGCTCTTGCGGGCGAGGATCGCGACGATCTCAGCGGCGGTCTCGTCGATCAGCTTGCGGGGCGCCTCGGTCAGCGTGGCGCCGCTGGCGGAAGCCGCTCCCCCGGCCGCAGCCTGGGCGAGGGCGACGTCGGGAGCCAGCGAAACGACCAGCGCGATCGCGATCCAGCCAGAGACGAGCGGCGACCGGAGCCGTCTGCCGATCGAGCCCTTCGCCGCGCGCGCATCGCACGGCGTCTTCGCTTCACCACGCGATCGCATTGCGTCAGTCGCCATCTCGAATCCCCGCGTCATCGACACTCTCGGCTCCATCGACACTCTCGGCATCTTCAGCTTCAGCACCTTCCGTGCCCTCCTCGTCCGGCGCATCTTCCGGATCGACGTCGTAATCCTCGTAGTCCCCGTCGTCCTCTTCGTCGAACTCGTAGAGGTCTTCTTCGACTCCCGCCGCGGTATCCGTCGCATCGAGCACCCTGGCCTGACGGTTCGAGAGATAGGCGTTGCGGACGAAGGCGTAGTAGTCGAAGGCGTCCTTGCGACTGCTGGCGATCTCCTCGAGATAGATCGCCCGCAGGTTGACCAGGCGGAACGTGTAGGAACCGATCGAGGTCCCCGTCGTCTCCCAGTTGCTGAGTCCGACGACGTCGAACCAGAAGAAGTTCATGTAGGCGAAGGCGCCGGCGGTCGTATCGGCAATTTCGCCGAAGCCGTCGCGCAGCGTATAGGGCCCGAGGATCGGCACGACGAGATAAGGCCCCGGCGGGACGCCCCAATGGCCGAGGGTCTGGCCGAAATCCTCGTCGTTGTCGGGGATGCCGACCCGGGTCGCGACGTCGAAGAAGCCACCGATCCCGAGCGTCGTATTGAAGAAGAAGCGCGCGACGTCCTCGACGACCCGCACCGGCTTCGCCTGCAGGACCTCGTTCGCGATCACGATCGGCATGTTCAGGTTGCGATAGAAGTTCTCGATCCCGTCCTGGACCGGACCCGGCACGACGAAATCCCAGCCCTTCGCCACCGGCTCGAGCGCATAACGATCGAGCCCCTCGTTGAAGGCGAAGATGCCGCGGTTCACCTTCTCGAGCGGATCGGGGCGCTCGGGCGTCGCACAGCCGACCCCCGCCGCGAGCAGCCCGACCAGCGCCAGCAGCGGCCCGAGCCGACGCATCGCTCGGCGCCGGGCCGGATGCGGGCGACCGCACCGGCTCGCCTCACGCGCGCCTCCGTGCTGCGTCGATCCTTCGCCCCCCATGCTCAATCCGAGACGCCCGCGTCGTGGACCAGGCGGCCGACGAGCTTGTCGATCGAGAAGGCGCTCTCGGTGAACTGGAAGGCCTCGCCCTCGGCGAGCGCGTCGTCTTCCGCCCCGAGCTCGACCGAGATGAACTGATCGCCGAGAAGTCCCGCCGTCCGGATCGCGGCGCTCGAATCGCTCGAGATCGCGACGTCGTCGTCGACCTCGAGGGTCACCTTCGGCCGGCTCTCGTCATCGAGCCCGATCGCCGAGACCTGTCCGATCTTGACGCCGCCGATGCGGACCGGCGCGCGCACCGAGAGCCCGCCGATGTCGTCGAACGTCGCCTCGAGCCGGATGCGCCGCGCCGCACCGAACTCGATGCCGCCCACCTGCAGCGAGAGGTACGCGAGCGTCGCGAGCCCCACGAGCACGAAGAGCCCGACGATCAGATCCCGCGTCGCATGATTCTGCATCGAAGCTTCCTTTCCAGACGCCGGTTTCCCGAGCGATCGATTCGTCCCGGCCGATCCGAACCCGTTCCCGCGCGCGATGCCCTGCCAGGGCGCGCGCCCGCTATACGCCCCAGAGTGCCGTGATCACGTAGTCCGCGAGCAGGATGCAGACGGAGGCCGTCACGACGGTGGAGGTCGTCGCGCGCGCGACGCCGGCGGCATCCGGCGCGCACGAATGTCCCTTGTAGGTCGAGATCAGACCCAGAAGAAGACCGAACACGAGGCTCTTGAGGAGGCTCTGGCCGACGTCGTCGCCGAAGAGCACCGCATCTTCGAGCCCCGAGAGATAGACGCCTCCGTCGAGGCCCTGGCGCCAGACGCCGACGCCATAGGCGCCCGCGATCGCGAAGACGATGAAGAGGCCGTTCAGCAGGGGCATCGCGATCGTCAGCGCGAGCGCACGCGGCAGCGCGACGAAATGCAGCGGGTCGATCGCCATCATGCGCAGGCCGTCGAGCTGCTCGGTCGACTTCATCGCACCGATCTCCGCCGTGATCGCCGAGCCCGCGCGCCCCGTCACGAGCAGGCCCGTCAGCACGGGTCCGAGCTCGCGCACGAGCGAGAGCCCGACGACCGCGCCGAGCCCCTCCTCGGCACCGAAGCGCGTCAGCGTCGTGTGCAGCTGGAGACCGAGCACCATGCCGACCGTGAAGCCCGACAAACAGATGAGCGCGACCGAGAGGACACCGGCGTCGAACAGCGCCCGGACGAAGAAGCCGAAACGGCTCGGCGGCCTCGGCACCGCGCCGACGAGATGACCGCCGAAGCGGGCGACGCGCCCGAGGCCCTCGACGCCGGCGGTGACCCGGGCGCCGAGCTCGCGAATCGCTCCGATCATGAGGCGCTCCCGCTGCGCAGCTCGTGGAGCCGCGCGAGATAGCTGCGGCCGTCCTCGCCGAGGAAGTCCGTGACCTCCGCGTCCGAGCTGCTCGCGAGCTCTTCCGGCGTACCGGCCACGCAGCCGCCGCGGCGCAGCAGGATCATCTGATGCGCCATGCGGAGCGAGGAGGCCATGTGGTGGGAGGTCACGACGATCGTGAGGCCGAGCTTGCGGTTCAGCTCGACCAGCAGATCCTCGATGCGCGACACGTTGATCGGATCGAGGCCCGAGAAGGGCTCGTCGCAGAGCAGGATCTCGGGCTCCATCACGATCGCCCGCGCGAAGGCGACCCGCCGGAGCATGCCGCCCGAGAGATGGCGCGGCAGCAGCCCTTCGACGCCCTCGAGCCCGACGGATTTCAGGACGCGGGCGACGTGCGTCGCGATCTCGGGCCAGGGCTGGCGCAGATGCTCGCGCAGGGGAAGTCCGACGTTCTCGAGCACGGTCATCGAATCGAGCAGCGCACCGTTCTGGAAGAGCATGCCGATGCCCTTGCGGATCTCGCCGAGCTCGCGCTCGCTCTTTTCGGAGAGCAGATGGCCCGCGACCCGGATCTCGCCGGAGTTCGGGCGCTGCAGGCCACCGATCATGCGCAGGAGCGTGCTCTTGCCGGTTCCGCTGCCGCCGAGCAGCAGATGGATCTTGCCCTTCGCCATCCGGCAGGACATTCCGTCGAAGACCGTCCGCTTGCCGAAGGCGAGGCGCACATCCCGCAGCTCGATGAAGGCCTCGGGCGAGACGGGCGCATCCGGCGACGACGAGGCGGAGCGGGTTCCATCCGAACGCGCGGACGCTGCGCGGGCGGGGGCTTCGGCGAGGCTTTCCAGGGTCGATCCTCCGACTCGGAGTCGTTCTCTGCCGTGTTTGCGACGATGCGACCCCACGGCTCGCGCGGCCGGCCTACAGTAACGCAGGCGCTCGAAAGACGTCCATGCGTTTCGAAGCCCGACGGGCCCGGACGACCGCCACCGCGAGCCGCGAGATCGGGCGCTCCGCATGCGATGCGGGAAGAGAAGCAAAAAGAGAAGCAAAAAGAGAAGCGAAAAGAGACGCGCAAAAAGAACCCCGCGAGCAAGAGGCCCGGCGCGGTGAACGGGGCGAGGACCGCGAGTCATGCGATTCGGCATCGCGCTTCGAACGATGGGAACGGCGTCGACCGGAGAGGTCCTGCGAGCGAGCGCGAGGCTCGCCGAAGATGCGGGACTCGACACGCTCTGGATTCCCGATCACATCGCGATCCCGCCCGACGACGCCGAGGGCTCGGGGGGCCGCTACCTCGACCCGCTCGCGACCCTCGCCTGGCTCGCCGCGCTGACCTCCCGCATCCATCTCGGCACGGCTGTCCTGATCCTGCCCTACCGCGCCGCACTGCCGACGGCGAAGGCGATCGCGACGATCCAGACGTTGTCGGGGGACCGGCTCGAGCTCGGCGTCGGCATCGGCTGGCTGGAGGCCGAGTTCCGCGCGGTCGGCCGCGAACGCCGGGAGCGCGGACGGACGAGCGACGCGGTGCTGGCGTTCCTGCATGGGGCGTTCGACGCCCCGGGCGATGTCGCGGTTTCGAACGGACAGGCTTTTCTCTTCCGGCCCAACCCGCGCAAGCCGCGCATCTGGGTGGGCGGCGGCGCAAACCAGGCGCTCGCACGGACGCTGCGCTTCGGCGACGGCTGGCTTCCGATGACCGACGATCCCGAGAAGCTCCGCGCCCCGATCGCCGAGCTGGCGGCGCGGGCCCGGGCGACGGGACGGCCGGTGCCCGAGGTCGCCGTTTTCGGCGCGCTCGGAAGCCGCGCGCTCGACGCGGATCTCGCCCGCCTCGCCGAGCTCGAGGCGCTCGGCGTGACGGAGTTCATCCAGGGCGCGCGCTACGAAGATCTCGCGGGCTTCGAGCGGGCGCTCGCGCCCCTCGTCGAGCGGCGCGAAGCCTTTCAGCGACGTTAGGGGGCGGCGGCCGACGCGAGACGCCGATCGGATTGGCGCTCCGACTCGCTCGCGGGCAGGACGAGCGGCGCCCCCGCCGTCGCGGGCATGAATTCCTCGAGTCGCCGCAGCTGCCGACCGCCGCCGTCGAAATTCGAAGGCGCGAGCCAGGACTCGAAGGCCGCCCGCAGCGCCGGCCATTCCTCGTCGATGATCGAGAACCAGGCGGTATCGCGATTGCGACCCTTCAAGACCATGAGCTGCCGGAAGATCCCTTCGAATCGGAATCCGAGGCGCATCGCCGCGGCGCGCGAAGGCGCGTTCATCGCATCGCATTTCCATTCGTAGCGGCGATAGCCCCAGTCGTCGAACACGCGCTTCATCATCCGGTACATCGCCTCGGTCGAAGCGATCGTACGCTGCAGGGCCGGCGCATACGAGAGATGCCCGATCTCGATCGAGCCCGTCTCCGGCGCGATCCGCAGATACGCGGCGACGCCGACGGGACGCTCGCTCTCCGGATCCACGATCGCGAAGAAGACCTCGTCCGACGCCGCCTGCTTGCCGGCGAGCCACGCTCGATAGGCGTCCGGCGTCGCGAAGGGGCCGTAGGGGAGATAGGTCCAGTTCGCGCCCTGCGGATCCGCGGCGTAGGCGCGGAACAGATCTTCCGCATGGCGCTCGGCGTCGAGCGGATCGAGACGGCAATGGGTTCCCGGAATCGACTCGCGTCGCGGCGGTGTCGCCCCCCGCCAATCGGGGACGGGCGCACCGATGGGTTGCCCGTGCTCGTTCATCCTCGTCATCGCATCCCTGCTCGCCACGCCGCCCAGCGCCTCCCGCATCCCCGCTCTGCGAAGCCCTGCGCGCGCCGGTCTCGCCGCGGGACGATCAGAGCGTCTGCGCCATCAATCCGTTCACGAGCTCGGCGAATCCGCTCGGATCGTCGAGCTGCCCGCCTTCCGCGAGCACTGCCTGACCGAATAGCAGACGCGCCGACTCCGCGATGCGGGGATCCGCCGGGTCCGCCTCGAAGCGGGCCGAAAGACGCTCGAGGACGGGATGGCCGGGATTCAGCTCGAGGATCGGCTTGCGTTCGGGGATCGCCTGACCGGCCTGGCGCAGCATCGCCTCGAGGGCGGGCGAGAGATCACCCTCTTCATGGACGAGGCAAGCCGCAGACGCCTTCAGTCGACCCGAGAGCCGGACCTCCTTGACGTCGTCCTGGATCGCCGAGCGAAGCGCCTGCAACAGGTTCGAGAGATCCGCCTCGCGCTTCTCGAGCTCCTCCTTCTTCTTCGCCTTCTCGTCGTCGTCGCCGAGCAGCGCTTCGCCGTGGCCCACGCTCTTCCAGGGCTTGTCCTTGTACTGGCCCGGCCCCTGCCCGGCCCAGACTTCGTCGACCGGATCGACGAAGAAGAGCACCTCGATGCCCTTCTCGCGGAAGGCCTCGAGATGGGGCGAGCGGCGCAGGACGTCGAGCTTCGGGCCCGCCAGGTAGTAGATGGCATCCTGGCCGGCCGGCATCCTCTCTACGTATTCGGCGAGGGAGACGAGCTTCGTCTCGTCCGCGGAAGACGGCGCGAGGACGAGGTCGAAGATGCGCTCGCGATCCTCGCCGTAGTCGAGCAGCCCTTCCTTGACGACCGGCCCGAACTCGACCCAGAACTTCTCGTAGGCTTCGCGGTCGTCCTGCAGGAGCTTCTTGAGGCGGTCGACGACCTTCTTGACGAGATGTTTGCGGATCGCCTGGATCTGCCGGTCCTGCTGGAGCATCTCGCGCGAGACGTTGAGCGAGAGGTCCTCGGCGTCGACGACGCCGCGCACGAAGCGCAGCCAGTCGGGCAGCAGCTCGCGGCATTCATCCATGATGAAGACGCGCCGGACGTAGAGCTGAACGCCGTTGTGGCGCCGCTCGCGGTGGTACAGGTCGTAGGGCGCGCGGGCGGGGACGAAGAGCAGCGCACGCGCCTCGAAGTTGCCCTCGATGGACGTCGAGACCCGGAGCATCGGATCCGCGGGGTCGCGGGTGATGTGCTTGTAGAACGCGTCGAAGTCGGCGGCGTCGACCTCGCCCTCGGGTCTCGTCCAGATCGCCTTCATCGAGTTGAGGGGGGCGTCGATCGAGCGGTGCGTCGGGAGCTCGCCCGGGCCCGCGGCGCTCGCGTCGGATCCCTCGCTCGTCGCGTCTTCCGCCGCGGGCTTCGCCGGCTCGATCAGCGTCAGCCGGATCGGATAGGCGACGAAGTCGGAGTATTTCCGGACGACCTGCCGGAGGACCCATTCGTCGCAGAAATCCGCGATCCCTGCCTCGGAATCGACGGCCTTCAGATGCAACCGGATCGTCGTCCCCGCCGCGTCGCGGGACGCGTCTTCGAGGCCATACTCGCCGGCGCCCTTCGAGATCCAGCGCGTCGCCGCCTCCTCGCCCGCCCTGCGGCTGACGACCTCGACCTCGTCCGCGACCATGAAGCTGGCGTAGAAGCCGACGCCGAACTGGCCGATGAGATCGGGCGCCGCCTCGCCGCCCTCGTTCGTGCGCTTCAGGAATTCGAGGGTGCCGGAGCGGGCGATCGTGCCGAGATGCTCGATCAGGTCGGCGCGGCTCATGCCGATGCCGTTGTCGGCGATCGTGAGGGTCCGGGCCGCGCGGTCGGCGATGAGCTCGATGGCGAGCTCGCCCTCGGCGGCGAGGGCCGGGTTCTGCAGGGCCTGGAATCGGCGTCGATCGAGCGCGTCCGAAGCGTTCGAGATCAGCTCGCGGAGAAAGACCTCCTTGTTGGAGTAGAGCGAGTGGATCATCAGCCCGAGCAGCTTCTGGGTCTCGGCCTGAAAGGCGTGGGTCTCCATCGATCGACTCCTGCGCCGGGCGAGCTCGTCTCGCGCCGGCCGAAAGGCGGCAACCCGCGGGAATCCGCGGATCAGGGCCGCAATAGATTGGATCGTCACCCGGGCGCTCCGCCCGCGGCGGCGCGAAGCTTGAACACGCGAGCCGCCGGAGCAACCCGTCCAGCCTGAATATCTGGATATCCAGATATAGGGATGATACGCTCGGCCGCCTCATCAGGAGCCCGCATGACGAACCGACCGACCCGCGCCGAGCGCCTCGCGACCCTCGAACGCCTGCTCGCCGAGCGCGTCCTCGTCCTCGACGGCGCGATGGGCTCGATGATCCAGGGCTACGGACTGACGGAAGCGGATTTCCGCGGCGAGCATTTCCTGGACCATCCGCGCGATCTGAAGGGCGACAACGAGCTGCTCTGCCTGACGCGCCCGGACGTGATCCGCGAGATCCACGATCGTTATTTCGAAGCCGGCGCCGACATCGCCGAGACGAATACCTTCGGCTCGAACGCCATCTCCCAGGCCGACTACGGCCTCGAGTCGACCGTCCGGGAGCTGAACCTCGCGTCGGCGCGGATCGCGCGCGAATCGGCCGACGCCTGGACGGCGAAGAACCCCGCGAAGCCGCGTTTCGTCGCCGGCGCCCTCGGGCCGACGCCGAAGACGCTCTCGATCTCCCCCGACGTCAACGATCCGGCCGCCCGCAGCATCGACTTCGACACGCTGCGAGCCGCCTATCACGAGCAGGCCCTGGCCCTCATCGACGGCGACGTCGACCTCCTGCTCGTCGAGACCATCTTCGACACGCTGAACGCGAAGGCTGCCCTCGTCGCGATCGACGAGGTCTTCGAAGCCCGCGGAATCCGGCTGCCGATCATGATCTCCGTCGCGATCACCGACGCCTCCGCGCGCACCCTCTCGGGCCAGACGATCGACGCCTTCTGGCGCTCCGTCGCCCATGCAAATCCGATCTCCGTCGGCGTCAACTGCTCGCTCGGCGCCGTCGAGATGCGCCCCCACGTCGCCGAGCTCGCCCGCATCGCGAGCTGCCGCATCTCGAGCTATCCGAACGCCGGCCTGCCGAACGCCTTCGGCGAATACGACGAGGCGCCCGAGACGACGGGCCGCCTCGTCGGCGAGTTCGCGACCAGCGGCCTCGTCAACATCGTCGGCGGCTGCTGTGGCACGACACCGGACCACATCCGCGCGATCGCCGAATCCGTCGCCGACGTCCCGCCGCGCCCGCTTCCGACCCCCGACGCCGACGCCCGCGCGCGCACGACCTTCTTCTCCGGACTCGAGACGCTCCCGATCCGCAGCGACTCGAACTTCCAGATGATCGGCGAGCGCACGAACGTCACCGGCTCCGCGCGCTTCCGGAAGCTCATCGAAGCCGACCAGTACGACAAGGCGCTCGAGGTGGCCCTCGACCAGGTCCGCGGCGGCGCGAACCTGCTCGACGTCAACATGGACGAGGGCATGCTCGACAGCGAGGCGGCGATGACCCGCTTCCTGAACCTGATCGCGAGCGAGCCCGAGGTCGCACGCATCCCGATCATGATCGACAGCTCGAAGTGGAGCGTGATCGAGGCGGGGCTGCGCTGTGTCCAGGGCAAGGCCGTCGTCAACTCGATCTCGCTGAAGGAGGGCGAGGCAGACTTCCTCGCGAAGGCGAGGATCGTGCGGCGCTTCGGCGCCGGTGTCGTCGTCATGGCCTTCGACGAGCAGGGCCAGGCCGATACGACGCAGCGCAAGGTCGAGATCTGCGAGCGCGCCTACAAGCTGCTGGTCGAGCAGGCCGGGTTCCCGCCCGAGGACATCATCTTCGATCCGAACATCCTCGCGATCGCGACCGGCATCGAGGAGCACGCCGACTACGCGAAGAACTTCATCGAAGCGGCGACACTGATCCGCCAGCGCTGCCCCGGCGTCCACATCTCGGGCGGCGTCTCCAACCTCTCCTTCTCGTTCCGCGGCAACGACCGCGTGCGCGAGGCGATCCACTCCGCGTTCCTCTACCACGCGACCCGCGCCGGCATGGACATGGGCATCGTCAACGCCGGCCAGCTCGAGCTCTATGAAGACATCCCGAAGGACCTGCTCGAGCGGGTCGAGGACATCCTCTTCAATCGCCGCCCCGACGCGACCGAGCGGATGGTCGAGTTCGCCGAGCGCGTGAAGGGCGCCGGCAAGGAGCGCGTCGTCGACCTCGCCTGGCGCGACGCCCCGGTCGAGGAGCGGATCCAGCACGCCCTCGTCCACGGCATCATCGATTTCATCGACGCCGATACGGAGGAGGCGCGCCAGAAGCTCGGCCGCCCGATCGACGTCATCGAAGGCCCGCTGATGGACGGCATGCGCGTCGTCGGCGATCTCTTCGGCGCCGGCAAGATGTTCCTGCCCCAGGTCGTGAAGAGCGCGCGCTCGATGAAGAAGGCGGTCGCCTATCTCGAGCCCTATCTCGCGGCCGAGAAGGTCGAGGGGCAGGCGCGCGGCAAGATCGTGATGGCGACGGTCAAGGGCGACGTCCACGACATCGGCAAGAACATCGTCGGCGTCGTGCTCGGCTGCAACAACTACGACGTCGTCGATCTCGGCGTGATGGTCCCGGCGGCGAAGATCCTCGATGCGGCGGTCGCGGAGAAGGCGGATCTGATCGGCCTCTCGGGCCTGATCACGCCCTCCCTCGACGAAATGGCCTCGGTCGCGAAGGAGATGGAGCGGCGCGGGATGCAGCTGCCGCTGCTGATCGGGGGTGCCACGACGAGCCGGCAGCATACGGCGGTGAAGATCGCGCCGAACTACAGCCAGCCGGTCATCCACGTCCTCGACGCATCGCGCTCGGTCAACGTCGTCTCGGATCTGCTCTCGGCGGAGCGACGGGGACCGTTCATCGCGGGGATCCAGGACGAGCAGGAGAAGCTCCGGGCGCTGCATGCGGGCCGACAGGAGAAGCCGCTGCTGCCGCTCGCCGCTGCGCGCGCGAACGCGGCCCGGCTCGCCTTCGACGAAGCGACCTCGCCGACGCCGAGCTTCCTGGGCCGCCGGCTCGTCGACGACGTGCGCGTCGAGGACCTCGTCCCCTACATCGATTGGACCTTCTTCTTCTCGGCCTGGGACCTGGCCGGGAAGTTCCCGAAGATTCTCGACGATCCGAGGGTCGGCGCGGCCGCGCGGGACCTCTACGACGCGGGGCGGCAGCTGCTCGACGAGGTGATCGAAAAGCGCTGGCTGACGCCGCGCGCGGCCTACGGCTTCTGGCCCGCGCGAAGCGACGGAGACGACATCGTCCTCTATGCGGCCGAGGACCTCGCGAGCGAGATCGCGCGTTTCCCGATGCTGCGCCAGCAGGCGATCCAGGCCGAAGGCAAGGCGAACCGAGCGCTCTCGGACTACGTCGCGCCGGTCGGAGGAAAGGTCGCGGATCATGTCGGCGCCTTCGCCGTCACGAGCGGCCGCGAGACCGAGTCGATCGCGCAGCGCTTCCAGAAGGACCACGACGACTACCGCTCGATCTTGATGAAGGCCCTCGCCGATCGCCTCGCCGAGGCCTTCGCCGAGTATCTCCACGCCCGGGTGCGCCGGGAATGGGGCTACGGCGCGGCGGAATCCCTCTCGAACGAAGACCTGATCGCCGAGCGCTACCGCGGGATCCGGCCCGCATTCGGCTATCCGGCCTGCCCCGACCATCTCCCGAAGCGCCGCCTGTTCTCGCTGCTCGACGCGGGCGAAGCCGGCATCGAGCTGACCGAAACCTGCGCGATGATCCCGGCGTCGAGCGTCTCCGGGCTCTACTTCGCCCATCCCGAGGCGCGCTATTTCACGGTCGGCCGGCTCGGCCGCGACCAGATCGAGGACTACGCGGCGCGCATGGACCTCTCCGCCGACGAAGCGGAGCGCTGGCTGGCATCGAATCTCGGCTACTGATCTGCCACAATCGCGCGACTCCGGATGCGAGCGGCCCGTTCCAGAGGCCTCTTCCAGATCCAGAGACCAGAGAGGTCCCGATGTCGCGTGTGCGCTTCTCCGTCCTGCTCGCCCTCTTCGTTCTCGGGTCGGGCGCTCTCGCCTGCTCGTCGGCGTCGAAGCCCGAAGCCGCGGCGCCCGCGCTCGAAACCGCCGCGGACGCCTTGCAGACGGAGGCCGCTCGCGCCGCCGACGTCGCGGACGCGCCCTCCGCCGCCGTCCTCGCGACCTCGAAGGCCGTCGCCGCCGCGTCGGTCGCGCCGTTCCGCAGCCCCGAGAACATCGCGCGCAACGCCGATCGCCATCCGGTCGAGACACTCGCGTTCTTCGGCCTCGAAGACGACATGACCGTGATCGAAGTGCTTCCCGGCGGCCTCTGGTTCACAGAGATCCTCGCCCCCGTCCTGCGCGAGAAAGGCAAGCTGATCGCCGCGAGCTTCGACATGGAGGCGCCGGGCGTCGTCGACTACCAGAAGAAGGCCCACGAGCTGCTCCTCGGCCGGATCGCGAAGGAGCCCGGCGTCTTCGGAAGGGTCGAAGTCGCGAAGCTCTCGCCGCCGAACGGCATCGACCTCGGTCCGCCCGGCTCGGCCGACTTGGTCGTCACCTTCCGCAGCACCCACGGCTGGCTCAACGGCGGTGTCGCCGACCAGGTCTACGCCGCCTTCTTCGACGTCCTGAAGCCCGGCGGCGTGCTCGGCGTCGAGCAGCATCGTGCGGGCCCGAAGACGAACCGCGAGGCGTTCACGGGCTACGTGCCCGAGGAGACCCTGATCGCGATCGCCGAGAAGGCGGGCTTCGTCCTCGAGGCGCGCTCGGAGATCAACGCGAATCCGAAGGACACGGCGGACCATCCCGCCGGCGTCTGGACCCTGCCCCCGACCCTGCGCCTCGGCGATCGCGACCGCGAGAAGTACGTCGCGATCGGCGAGAGCGACCGCATGACCCTGCGCTTCCGCAAACCCTGAGCCGAACGAGCCCGACGAGAACCATGCTCCCTGCCGCCACCCTCCGCATCGCCCGCACCTACGCCCAGCTCGATCGCCTGCTGGATCGCATCGAATCCGGTGAGCTGGAAAAGCCCGATTGGATCCGGCTCGAATCGCGCTGCCGCCTCTCGGCGATGCCGCTGCCCGAGCGCAAGAAGCGACTCGCCCGCCTGCATCGCTGCGTGCTGCGCGGCTTCCGCGACGTCTGCCCCGCGCCGCGCACGAAGGACAAGCGCCTCGAGCTCTGGCAGTCGATCGCGCGCTGCGGCTTCCACGACTTCAGCGATTTCGGCTGGATGAAGAACTACGACTCGCCCTGGGTCGAGAACTACGACTACGTCGAGCCCTTCAAGAAGGGCGGCCTCGAGGCGCTCGATCCCTACAAGGTCTATTCCGCCGTGCTGGGAACGGTCGATTTCGGCGTGCGCGACTTCGTCTCGACGAAGCTCTGCCAGAACGTCCGCACGATCGTCGAGCCGATGTCCGGGACCGCCGAGTTCAGCTATTTCGGCCATTTCTGGTATCCCGATTTCCGCTACATGATGATCGATCTCGACCAGGGCGCGCAGAAGCGCGTGCTCGCCCAGCGCTGGCTGCCACAGACGTCGAAGGACTACATCATCGGCGACGTGCTCTCCCCCGCCGTCTGGGAGCGGGTCAAGGCCCAGTCGACCGGCGAATCCCTCGCCTACATCGGCAAGCAGAGCCATCACTATTTCGACGCCCATCAGCTCTACGACCTGATGAAGCTCGCGACCGACCACGTCGACTTCCTGATGCTCGAGACGCTCCAGATCTGCCTCGTCTCCGAGATGGGCGACACCGAAGAGCTGAGCCGCCCCGAGCAGGCGGACGCGGGCTTCTCCTGCGCCCTCGTCGGCGAAGAGGGCGGCGACCCGAATCCGCTGACCCACGCACTCTCGTTCCGCCTCGAGGCCCGCGCCGGCAAGGCGCGCCGAACGCTCTTCAACTACCACGACTGGACCTCCTGGGGCCATTCGACCCTCGTCGCCTTCGCCGATCTCCTCGGCCTCCATTCGTATTATTTCCACGCGGCGAAGGAGGAGTTCGTTCCGGTCTCGCAGTGGGACGACGGGGCGGACTGTGAGGAGAACGTGACCTTCATGCTGTTCAGCAAGCGGGTGCTCGCGTAGGCGTCGGCGCGGGGGACGTGCCAGGTGCCCGGGCGGAGACGCGCGGGGTTCGTGGCTCGGACGCACGCGTAGAGACTCGCCGGCGCGTCGTCCGCCGTGCTGCGCGTGCGTCCATTACATCTCACTCCGCACGTCTCCGCCCGGGCACTCGTTTCGCTTCTGCAGGCCGAATCGGACGCGAACGCCCGTCTCGGGTTTTGGGGTGGGGAGGAGGATCGCATGGCGAGGGGGCTGCAGGCGCTTTTCTATCGGGCGCTCAACGTGCCGATGCGGGCGCTGCTGCGGTCGCCGCTTCATGGGATCGCGAGCTCGAATCTTTGTGTCTTGTCGTATCGGGGACGGCGGAGCGGGCGGCGGTTCGAGACGCCGCTCAGCTATGTGCGCGTTCCGGCTGAAGGCGATGGGCGGGTGCTGCTGCTCTCGAGTGTCGATACGGGCTGGTGGACGAATTTCCTGCCGCCGAAGGGCGACTCGGGCTGGCGAGGCGAGCCGGTCGAGATCCTCGCGGCGGGTGAGATCCTGCGCGGACGGGCGCGGACGATCCAGCACGATCGCGAGCGACTGCGGGAAGGCGTGCTCCGGTTCCTGACGGCGCTGCCCCGGGACGCGGTCGTCTACGGCATCGGGCTGGGCGACGATCGGCGACCGAAGGCGGCGGATCTCTCGCGCGCGCTGGCGCGGCTCGTGATGGTCGAGGTCGAACTCGACGGGGCCTGATCGGATCCGCGGCCCGAAATCGGTCCGAGAGCCCCGCGGCGGGGGCGCCGGCCGGCGCTCAGATCTGGCCGTTCCGGGGCGCCGGCGTCGCGGCGTCGTCCGAGAGATGCGCGATGCAGGCGAGCAGCTCGATCGCATGAGCCGCGCCGAGCGCGGGCGCGGGAGCGACGCGAGTCAGGGCCGTGTTCCCGATCGTGACGCGGCCTGCGCCGTCGCCGAAGCGGGCGAGCAGATCGGCGGAGAGCAGCCGCCGCTCGAGCAGCGAACGCAGGAAGAGCCCGTGGCTCACGATGGCGAGATGGCCGGGCCGGCCGCCGCGCGTGTACTGGTCGTACCAATGGCGCTCGATCTTCTCCCACGCACGGTCGACGCGCTCATGGAAGGCATTCCAGCCCTCGCCGCCCGGCGGGTCGAAGTTCTCGACGAAGGGATCGACCTGGAGCTCCGAGTACGGCGTCCCGCGCAGCTCGCCGAAGTTGCGCTCCTCGAGGTCGGGATGGAGCGCGATCGGCGCGCGGGTCGCGCGCTCGATGGCCTGTGCCGTCTGATGGGCGCGGGGCAGATGGCTCGACCAGATCTCCACGATCGGCTCGCCGACGAGCCGGCGGCCGAGCTGCTCCGCCTGCAGCAGGCCGCGCTCCGAGAGCGGCGTCTCGGGGACCTGCACGATGCGATTGCGATTGCCGGCGGTCTCGCCGTGTCGGATCAGGAAGATCGCCATGGGGCGCAACGTAGCCCCGAACCTCGGCGGTTCGCGAGGCGGGCGACGCGCGGGAGGCGCGAGCAGCGGCGATCAGTGGATCGGAGCGCTCAGAGAGGCGAGCAGCCTTCCGAAGGATTTCGGCTCGAGCAGCAGGTGGACGACGCCGGAGAGGGTCTCGTCGCGGGCCTCGATGCGCAGACGCGCCGACAGGACGAGCGTGTCGGCGGGGGCGTGGGTGCCGGCGAGCAGACACGGCTCGGAATCTTCCCGGAGCTTGGCATCGACGAGCGCAGCCCGGCTGCGGAGCACTTCCTGGAGCGCCGTCGCCACGCCCTCGAGCAGCCCGCGACCGAGGGCCAGGAAGGCAGCGAGCGGATCCGGGCGGTCGCCCGTCGTCGACCAGACGAGGGCGTCTTCCGGCTCGAGCGCGAGACAGAGCGAGCCCGCGAATCCCCCTTCGACGCGACCCATCACCGCCGCGACGAGGTCGTCGCCCGCCCGCAGGCCGCGATCGCCGAACTCGTCGAGCACCGCACAGCGGACCTCGGCGACCTCGACCTCCGTCGCGCAGCCGCTGAGCTCGGCGAGCAAGGATTCGCCGACGGCTGCTCCTTCGGCGAAGAAGCCGTGCAGCGCGATCATCTGCTCGGTCGAATACGATCCGCGATTCATGCTTCGGGGGCTCTTCTGCAAGACGCCAAGGCTATCGTCCTCTCGGCCGGAAGAAGAAGTGTTTTCCCGACGATCCAGACGCATTTCCGATCGGGCGCGCGGACCCGCCGCAGCCGCGCGGCAGGACGCCCGCAGCACCCGGGCAGCTGGCCGGCGACGGGCTGCGCCGGGAGCCGAATGATCGGATCGCGGGTCCGCCACGCGATCCGGGTTGGGTTCGAGGAAGAAGGAACGGGGAGGCTCGCTTGCCGCTGATTCTCTGCAACGACGATGGCGTCCACGCCGATGGCCTCGCGACGCTCCACGACGTCCTGCGCGAGTTCGCGCCCTGCCTGGTCGTCGCGCCGGCCGGCCCCCAGAGCGGCGTCGGGCACGCCGTCACGACCGACGTCCCGATGAAGCTCGAGGCCGTCGGCCCGAGCCGCTACGGGCTGACGGGCACCCCCGCCGACTGCGCCCGCGTCGCCCTCGCGCGCCAGGCCGCCTTCGCCCGCGAAGAGCTCGGCGAGGCCGCCCGCGCCCCGGACCTCTGGCTCGTCTCGGGCATCAACCACGGCGCCAACCTCGGCGTCGATACCTACATCTCCGGCACCGCTGCCGCCGCCCGCGAGGCCGCGATTCTCGGCTACAGCGCCATCGCGATGTCGCAGTACGCCGGCCGCCATCGCCCGATCGATTGGTCGGCGACGGCCCGGCGCGCCCGCCGGGTCTTCGAATTCCTGCGCGCGCGGCCGCCGCGGCCCGGGATGTTCTGGAACGTGAACCTCCCGCATCCCGCCGACGAATCCTGGGAGCAGGAGATCGTCCTCTGCCCCCTCGATCCGAGCCCCCACGCCTTCGACTACGAGCGCCGCGACGGATCGCTCCACTGGATCAGCGACTACCACAGCCGCCCGCGC
>CAUJGH010000223.1 GCA_963169575.1 Myxococcota bacterium
AAGACGCGACCGACGAAGGCGAGCTCGGGCCACCCGGCGCTCGCATCGCCGCCGCCCGCCGCGCCGGGGCCGGATTCGTCGAGCTCGACGACGAGATTCGGTCGGAAGCGGCGCGCATCGATCGTGGACTCCGGTGCGAGCGCGGCGAGCTGCGCGAGCGAGCCCGTCGAGACGAGATGGAGATCGAAGAAATCGAAATAGGTCCCGGGCGGCGAGACGAACTCGCCGAGGGCCGAGAGATCGACGGGCGGGGGCGCCGCCGGCATCGGGATCGCCTCCTCGGGCAGGAGCTCGCTCGCCTCGCGGATCTCCGCCTCGGGATTCGTGATGGGCCGCGCGCGCCGGTAGTGGGCGAGCTCGCTGGCGGGGCGGCGCGCGCAGAGCTCGACCTTTCGTCCGAGGCGCTGCGAGAGCGTCTCGGAGACCTCGCGCGCATCGGATCGGATCCGGCGGCCGTCCCCGAGATCGATCTCGACCGCCCCCAGGGCCTCGCCGCGGGGCGCCTCGACATAACGCGCCGTGAGCCCGAGCAGCGCAGGGATCTTCTTCGCGCCGCGGATCTCGCCAGCGGCGACGTCGCGGATCGCATAGGCGCGGTCGCCCGCGATTCCGAAGCGCAGCGCGATCTCGCTCTCGTCGATCGACTCGCCGCCCATCGACTTCACGGGATGGCGGAAGAGCGTCCGCACGACTCCGATTGCCCGTCCCTGCGCCAAGCCATCCTCCGTTCCGCCCGGGGTCTGCCCCGACTCCGCGCAGACTGCGCGCCCTCGCCGCCCCGAAGCAGCACGGCCCCTACGATGTCGCGTCGCGTTCCGCCGCCACGACCTTCGCCGCTTCCGCCTCGACCCGCGTGCCCTCGAAGAAGCGCGGGTTCAGCCGCGTGTAGAAGCGGATCGGATTGGTGCAGACGAACTCGCGGAAATCGGCTTCGCCGATCAGTCCGTCTTCGACGAGCTCGAAGGCCTCGCAGACGATCTCTTCCATGTCGGGCACGTCCCAATGGCCCATGTCGGAGCTGAACATCGCCCGGAGCTTCGCGCCGTGCGGATTCGCCTTCGCATCGAATGCCCAGGCCACCGCGCGATCGTCGGCCTCGCAGCCGAAGTAGAAGCGCGGCACGAAATTCTCGACCACGTCCTCTTCGCGCTCGATCCCGCACTGGGCCCATTCGTCGACGAAGGGCGGCTCGGGCTCGAGCTTCGCGAGGCTCTCGACGAGGCCCGGGACCTTCGAATGGAAATGCGCGTCTCGATATTCGTCGAAGAGCCGGAGAATCAGGTCGCGGTCGAGGCGGGCGGGATCGAGATGGCCGATCGAATCGCGGTTGCGCTTCTGCCAATGGGAGAGGATGTCGGCATAAAGCAGACAGGCCCAGCCGACGCCGCCCTCGAGCAGGCCGAACGCGAGCTCGGGGAAGCGGTGGGTCACGCCGCCCATGAAGAGCGAGCGGCAGAACGCCTCCGCGCTCGCGGCGAAGGACCCGATGTGGTTCGCCATGTAATTCGAGACCGAGCGGCGGCTGCCCCAGCCCATGCCCGGCGTATGCGAGGCGGGCGCGACGCCGAGCTCGACGCAGCGGCGCCAGAAGGGGTCGTAGTCGTATTCGGCGTCGAGCCCGAGCGCGTCGATCCGCTCGCCGCTGCCCGAGCCCCAGTTCGGGATGCGCGGATCGGCCGGGGCGGCGCCGGCCATCGGTCCCGCACCCCCGTTCGCGCCGCCGACCGGACCTCCGACCGGTCGATGGACGAGACCGTTGATCATGATCGCCTTGAGGCCGAGCTCGCCGACGGCATGCTCGAGCTCGGCGATCGCCTCCTCGGGCGTATGCATCGGAATCTGCGCCGCGGGCGTCATGCGATCGGCGTAGGGCGCGTAGACCTGGGCGTTGAAGGCGTTGAGCGCGCGACAGGCGACCTGCCGGATCTCCGCGTCCCGGATCGCCGTCGTCGTGAGCGTGCGGCTGCCGTAGAGGACGGCGAAATCGATCCCGAAATCGTCGAGCCGTTCGTACATCAGCCTGGGGATATGGCTCGTCGCGCGGTCGAGGCTGTTCGCCGCCGGCAGCGACCACCAGGAGGGCCGCGTCGCCCAGACCCGCCGCCGCTCTTCCCAGGAGAGCGCGCTCCAGGGCCGCAAGACCATGTCGTCGAAATCCATTCCCCCGACGGCGCGGAAGCGCTTCACCATGTCGCCGCCCGCGAGATCCCGCACGAAATCCTCGAAGAAGGGCATGAAGACGGGCGGCGTCTCGATCAGATGCCCGTCCGCGTCGATCACCGGATGCCCGAGCGACGCCCTCCGCTTCGCCGCGCGCGTATCGCCGAGGCCGATTCGCTTCATCGCGCACCGCCGGCCTGCCGCAGCGCCGCGGCATGGAGCTTCGCCTCGTCATGCTCGGCGAAGCGCAGTCGAAAGGCCGCCTCCGCGATGCGCGGCAGGACCGCATCGAGCGCCTGCAGATCGACCTGCCGCGCGACGTCGCTCGCGCCCGCCCGCGCGAGCATCGGCAGCAGGCGGGAGCGGAGCCGGTCGAGGGCCCAGGCGAGCGGATCGCCGTCGGCGACCCGATCGAGATGGATCATCTCGTTGCTCTTGTCGCGCCAGGAGACGTAGTGGTAATGGGGATCTTCCTGGAAGCAGTCGAAGCGCAGGAACTCGCGGGCCTCGCCGTCCTGCTGCGCGACGACGTGGAGGGAGACGCCGCGATCGTCGACCGAACCGACCGCGGTCCCCGGGACGTCGCCGCTCGCCGCCTCGAGCTGCGCTGCGGCGGCGATCGCGTCGGTCAGCAGGCGGTACTCGACGCCGATGCGCAGACCGCCGGCCTCGAACCACTGCGTATGCGCCTCGATCGGCGGAATCGGCATCAGGCTATATCGGGTGATGTGGGACATGGGCTCGCTCCTCCCGAGAACGCATCGGAGTCCGTCGCCCGCCGCCGCGCTCCCGGCCCGGGCCTCAGGCGCCGCGCACGAAGCGCTCGCGGTACTCACGATAGCGGGCCTTCAGGCCGGCTTCGGTATAGCCGAACATCGCCGGCTCGTATTCGTGGGGCGGCCGCAGATCCCGGCGATTCGCCTCGAGCCAGCGGCTCTGAGCTTCGCGCGCGGCAGGCGTATGCGCCCAGCCGACGAACTCGCAGATGCGGGCGGCGACGCCGAGGGGATCGCGAGCGGTATCCCGGTAGTCGACGTCGAAGAAGCGGTCGGCGTTGCCCGCGTCGCGCACGCGCATGCAGCGCTCGATGCCGCGAGCCATCTTCTCGTCCCAGTGCTTGCCGCAGACGAGCGGATCCGCGCTGTCGCTGTTCTGCTGCCAGAGCGAATAACAGAGGCTCGCCCAGGAAGGGATCGTCTCGACCGGATCGCGATGGGTCTGGACGATCTTCGCGCCGGGGAAGACCGAGAGGACGACGTCGCAGTTGTGGATGTGCTGCGGCGATTTCAGGATCCAGCGCTCGGCGACGATCCCGCGCCGTCGCTTCTGCCACTGCAGGAACTGCAGCATCCGCTTCATGTAGGCGTAGCCCGGGGTCTGGTCGAGCGCCTCTCGCCAGAGGCCGAACTCGAGCACCCTCGCGAAGGACTCGGGCGTATCGCTGTAGAAGGACTGCTCGAGCAGCAGGATCTCCTCGTCGGCCTGCATCGCGTCGAGGGGATGGATCGACTCGAGCCCGGGCACGGTCGCATACATCATCTCGACCTCGGCCTTGGCCGTGGCGATCCGCTGCTCCGGATTCTCGATCGCCTCGCCGGCGAAGGGCACCGGGAAACGCCCCTCCCACCAGAGCGGCGCGTGCGCGCGCGGATCCGCGGCGAGCAGGCGCTGGAGCAGGGTCGAGCCCGTGCGCCCGAAGCCGACGATCACGATCGGCGCCTCGATCTTCTCCTCCGCGATCTCCGGAAACTGGCTCCAATACGACTCGAAGCGCAGATTCGTCGCGAGCTGGCCGACGATGCGCTCGCGCTGCATCGCACGGCCCGCCGCGTTCAGATCCGCCTCGCGGTCGAAGGCCTCGAGCAGCCGCCGGACGACCGGGAGGTAGAACTCGTTCGAGAACGCGCCCACCCCGGCCCGCTCGCGCGCATCGCGCAGGACCGCATCGTAGTCGAGATCGATGGCCGGCTGGGTCATGCGACTACTGCCTCACGGCGAGATCGCCCTGGAGATTGTCCGGCCCCCAGTAGGCGCGCATCTGGACGATGCGGCCGTCGCTTCCGAAGTCGAAGACGTCGATGACTTCCAAGCGCGACGTCGGCGAATGCGCGATCAGGGGGAAGGCCACCGAGCTGCCGGCACAGCGGACGGCGCCGTCGTTCTTGATCGTCACGTCCATGTCGAAGCCCATCTGATAGAGCGCGGCAATTTCCGCGTGACCGACCGCGGGCGGGAGTCCGATCGGATCCGCCATCGTCGCCTTCGGATGGTAGAGCGCGAGAATCGCAGGGACGTCGCGTTTGTTGTAGGCCTCGACGTAGCGGACGACGATCCTGCGCAGCGCGGTCGCGTCGTGGGGCGGCGTCTTCGCGATCGGCGGCGGCCCCGCCGCCGACTTCTTCTTCTTCGCCGCGGCTTTCGCGCGCGTCGCCGGCTTCCCCGCGGCCTTCTTCGTCGTCGCCTTCTTCGTGGTCTTCTGCGCGGCCTTCTTCGCCGTCTTATTCGCGGCCTTCTTCGCCTTCTTCCCACCCTTCGACTTCGAGCTGCTCTTGCGCTGTGCCATCACCCCTCCGTTCGATCTCCTGGATCGAGTGCCGATGGAACCCAATGCCGAACCGGTCGTGGCCCCGTCCCGAGCGCGCCGATGCGCCGTCCATCCGGCGGGCCGCCTAGTCCGATGCGTAGTCCGCCCGGATCGTCAGGTCTTCCCATTCGTCGAGCGAGGCGCGAATGGCGTCGAGCTTCGAACGATAGGTGTCGAGCACGAGCTTGCCCATCAGGAGCTGGCGCGGCGGGTTCTTCGCCCGCACGAGCTCGACCAGGGCCTGCGCCGCGCCGCGGGGATCGCCCGGCTGCTTGCCGTCCATGTCCGCGATCATCTGCGCCCGGGCGTGGACCGCGTCGTAGGCTGCGATCTGGCTCTTCGCGCGCTTCATCGAGCGGCCGGCCCAGTCCGTCCGGAACGGCCCCGGCTCGAGCGCGGTGACCCGGATGCCGAAGGGAGCGACCTCTTCGACGAGCGCCTCGGTCAACGCCTCGACGGCCCATTTCGTCGTGCTGTAGTACCCGGTTCCGGGCTTCGACATCAGGCCGGCCTGGGAGGAGTTCTGGACGATGTGTCCGCTCCTCTGCGCCCGCATCTGGGGCAGCACGGCGCGGGTCATCCGGAGCAGCCCCCAGAAATTCGTCTCGAACATCGCCCGGACGTCCGCCTCGTCGCCCTCTTCGATGGCGGCGAGATATCCGTAGGCGGCGTTGTTGACGAGCACGTCGATCCGGCCGAATTCGGCGATCGTCGCAGCGACGACGTCCTCGACCTGGGCCGCGTTCGTCACGTCGAGCGCGAGCGCTCTCGCCCGCGCCGAATGCCCGGCGACGATCTCCTCGAGGGTCTTCGGATCGCGCGCGGTCGCGACGACGCGATACCCGGCGCGCAGGGCCTCGCTCGCGAACTCGCGGCCCATGCCGGTCGAGCAGCCCGTGATCAACCAGACCTTGTCCTCTTCGGTCATGACGCTCCCCTGCCCCGCTCCGCTCAGTTCTCGGCCAATCGCCAGGCGTAGCTCGCCGCGCGCTCCGCCAGCTGCGCCTTCCGCCCGGCCGCATCGACGAACCGCGTCCCGGCCGGCAGATGGCTGCGAACCTCGGAGAGCGGAACGACCTTGCCCTGCGCCGAGAGGCTCGGGCCCGGCTTGCCGCCTTTGAACTCGGCCCAGCGGAGCGTGAGCGTCCCTTCCTTCATGTCGCAGGGATCGATCCAGTTCCAGACCCCGGGATCCTTCGGCGAGAGCACGAAGGTCAGCGTGCCGTCGGGATTCTGGACCGATTGGGCCTTGTTCATGCTGCCGTTGCGGGTGTAGATGTCGTTGGTCGTACCCCAGACGTTGGTGATCGGCGCGATGAAGTAGTCGGCGCCGCCGAGGTCGACGTCGACGATCAGCGCATGGTCGAGGGAAGGCAGCTTGAAGCGCCCCATGATGTAGATCTGGTTGCGGAGCGCGCCGTCGCTGTCGCGATCGATGGTGAACGCGAAGCTGTTGTCGGGCTTGCCCGCCGTCTGCGCCTCCCAGCGATCCGTCTCCTTCGCCCATTTCCACATGTACTCGACCGCCAGATCCAGCTCCTCGGCGAGGCTCTTCGGCGGCTGCGACTTGCCGCCCAGTCGTTCGATCGAGAAGGAGTTGATCATCTCCTTCTTCCAGTCCATCACGACGTCGCGGATGTAGAACTCGTGGGCCTGGGGCGCCGAGCGGACGTGGTTCTTGCGATCGCCCTTCGGATCGCTGTCGACGAAGATCTCGAAGCTGCGATCGGGGTTCAGGACGAGCGTCTTGCCGTCGAGCACGTCGACCGTGCCCATCTTGGGATCCCAGAGCGTGAAGTAGTTCTCGGTCACCCGATTCTCGGGCACCGAGCCGCGGATCACGTAGCGCTCCGCCCCGCTGATCGGAATCACGCGATAGACCGAATCGGGATTGTCGATGCCCCAACGCGTGCCGGGAATGCGCTGGCCGCCGAGCTGATGGGGCAGACGCGTGATCGTGATGACCTTGGGATGGAGCGGGTCCTGGTTCAGGGACCAGACGATCGCCGCGAACATGACCTCTTCGAAGGCCCGATCGAAGCACGAGAGCATGTCCGGACTGCGCGGGACCGACTGCAGCCAGTACTCGCGGATCTCCTTCACGGTCTGGACGATGCGCGGATGGGCGAAGATCTCGAGGGCATGGCGCTCGAG
>CAUJGH010000224.1 GCA_963169575.1 Myxococcota bacterium
CGGAGCTCGCCGCACGCCTCGCCCCGGCTCTCGAAACGGCCCGAAAGGGGCTCGCGCCCGGCAGCGCTCCGGGGTTGATCCGCGGTGCGGCCCTGGCGGTTGCACTCCAGGCCGAATCGCAGGCCCAGGTCGAGCGCAGCCTGCGCGACGTGCGCGAAGTCGAGCGGCTGCTCGGTGCCTTCAGTGGCGAGCTCGAGAAGCTCGACGAGGTGCTCGAAGTGCTCGCGGCCTACGCGCAGCGCATGCGGCCGCAGACGCCGCCCAGCCCGACGCGTCGCACCCTCCACTGATCCGCGCCGAGCGGCGCAGCGCCGAATCGATGCCCGGCGCGAGCACTCGCGCGATGGATCCGTCGCCGCGGCTCCGATCGCTTCGCGTTCACACCGTGTGAAGGCCCGATCACACGCTGCCCCCGACGCGCTCTGCGCGCATCTTCGCTCGTCCGACGAACGCCGTCGGAGAGCGGGGGGGCTGGATGGCGAAGGCGGCGTACGGTGCGGCAGCCGTCGCGAGAGCGGCGCGCAGCAGCGCGGGACGCGTCGTCCTCGTGTTCCTGGTCGGCCAGGCCGCGGGGATCCTCTGGGCCGATCGTGGAGCGGAAGGCGCGGGCTGGATTGGTCTGCTCGCAGCGGCGTGCACGATCGCGGCAGCGGCGGCCCGGGCCCGGGGCGCGATCGCTGGGGTCTGCGCCGAACGACTCGTGCTCGCCGGGCTCGCCGCGCTCTCGCTTGCGGTCGGTCATCAGTCGCTCGCGCGGACGCTCGCGCAGGCGCGCATCGATGCAGATCGCGCGGCGCTTCTCGATCCGGCGCACCATCGGCTCGTCGACGCTCGGGTCTCGGCGCGCCGCGCGACGCGGTTCGCAGAGGAGGTCGAGCTCGTCGATGTCCGCAGCCGGGCGGGCGACGAGCGGGTCCCGGAACGTCTGATCCTGCGCTTCGCGCCGGGCGTGGGCCGGGCAGATCGCCTGCTCTGGCCGGGCGCACGGGTTCGCATCGGGATCCACGTCTCGCCCCTGCGCCCCCCTCGCAATCCCGGCTCGCCCGACGCGGAGCATGGGCTCGCGCGCCGGGGCTTCTCGGCGAGAGCGCGGCTCGTGAAGCCGGATTGGGTCGCCTTGCGCATCGACCTGGACGACGGATCCGCGGCGCTCGGGACACGACTCGCGCGGATTCGCCGGGCCGTCGCCGAGCAGGTCCGATTCCGACTCGAGGTCGCCGCATCGCGAGACGGCACGGCGGCCGGCGGCGCGCTCGTCCGGGCGCTCGCGCTCGGTGATCGGAGCGGCCTCGCGGAGCCGACGCGGGACGCTTTTCGGAAGCTCGGGCTCGCCCATCTGATCTCGGTCTCGGGACTTCACGTCGGCTTCGTCGCGCTGCCGGCCGCCTGGGGGATCGTGCGGCTGCGTACGCTCGTGCGGCCCCGATCGCTTCCGGTGCTCGGCTTCGTGCTGCCGCTGGTGGCCGGCGGTTCGGTCGCGACATGTTATGCGTGGCTGACGGGGGCGGGCGTCCCGTCGCTGCGCGCGAGCCTCGTCTTCGTGCTCGTCGGGAGCGCACGCGCAGCCGGGGGGCGGATCGAGCCGATTCCGGCGCTCGCCGTCGCCGCCCTCGTGCTCCTGCTCGCCGATCCGGCGCTGCTCTTCGATCTCGGTGCGCGTTTTTCCTTCGTGGCCTGCGCTGCGTTGATCGCGGGCGGAGTCTGGGGCGGGAAGGCCGAAGCGGCCCCCGCCGTTCCGGAGATCGCGCTGCGCTCGGGGCCTCATCCGGGGATCGGGCGTCGGCTTCGCCGGGGCGCCGCATGGGGTCTCGATCCGCTGCGCGCGTCGCTCGCCGTCTCGATTGGTCTGCTTCCGCTGATCGAGCTGGCGGGTCTGCCTCGGGCCCTGCCTTCGCCGCTCGTCAATCTGGTGGCGATTCCGTGGACGGGGCTCGTCGTCCTGCCGGCCGCGCTCGCGGCGTCGATGCTCGCGCTGGTCCTTCCGGACGGCATCGGGGATCGGCTCCTCGGAGCACTCCTGCTTCCCGCGGCGGGCCTCGAACGCTCGGCACTCGCGCTCTTCGCGTGGATGCCGGCCGCCCTGCTCGAAGACCGCGCGGGCCGCTTGCCCTGGCTCATCGCGCTGCCGCTGTCGGCCCTCGCGCTCTGGCGGCTTCGCGGCGGGGGATGGGGTGCCGGCGCCGCGACCTGGGCCGGGCTCGCCTTCCTGGGGTTCGAGCCGGTCCGCGCCGCCGGCTTCCCGGATCTGCGGCCGCGAATCGTCTTCCTGGATGTGGGTCAGGCGGATGCGGCCCTCGTTCAGACCCGTGATGAATGCTGGCTGATCGACTCGGGCGGCGGGCCCGAGGATGGATCGGGCGGTGCGGCCCTGATCCGCGCGCTGAGCGCGCTCGGGGTCGATGCCATCGACGTCCTCGTGATCACGCATGGGGATCTCGATCATCGCGGTGGGGCGATGCGCGTTTTATCGGTGGTGAAGGTTGGCGTTCTCTGGTTGCCGGCCGCTGCTGCGGCCGACCCGGCACTTGCCGCGCTCGAGCAAGCCGCGCAGCGGCGGGGTGTCCGGGTTCGCTGGGTCGGGTCGGGCGATCGCGGCGGAGCGGGAGATGCGCTGCGGGTCGAGGTGGTCTGGCCGCCGGGACCCGCTCGAAGTCCCGGGGCGAGCGAGGGGGCCGGCTTCGACGCGGCGGGCTCCGCGCCGAACGGCTTGATCCCTCGGCGCGCCCGTCCGGCGCGCAACGACGCATCGATCGTCCTGCGGCTCGAGCTCGCCGGGCGCCGGCTCCTGTTCGCCGCCGATATCGGCGCCGAGGTCGAGCGCCGACTGGTCGAGGGCGGCACCGAGCTGCGGGCCGACATCCTCAAGGTCGGCCATCACGGGAGCCGGACCAGCTCGGAGGCTCGCTTCCTCGCGGCCGTCTCTGCGCAGATCGCAATCGTCAGCGCGCCGTGTCTCGCGGCGCGCGGACTTCCGAGTGCCGTGGCCCTCGATCGGCTGCGCGGAGCGGGGGCCGAGATCGGCTGGACCGGGCGGGATGGCGCCATCGCCCTCGTCCTCGCACCCGAGGAGAAGCCCGCCGCAACAGACTTCGGGCGACCGCACGCAGTCCCGCTTGGGATGCGGTATTGGGGAGGCGAGCGGCGCTGCGTTCCCGACCGGGCGCGCGGGGAGCCAGGGCAGGAGGTGCGATGAACGAGG
>CAUJGH010000225.1 GCA_963169575.1 Myxococcota bacterium
GGCCGGAGGCCCCGATCGGATTCGACGAGAGCACGCCGCCCGACATGTTGACCGGGAAGTCCCCGTCGAAGGCCGTCGCGCCCTCGTAGGTCATCTTCCAGCCCTGGTTGCGCTCGGTGATCAGCATGCCCTCCATCCACATCGGCTCGAACCAGGAGAACGGCACGTAGATCTCGGCGCAGTCGAGCTCTTCCCGGGGCTTCGTGATGCCCGCCTTCTTGTAGAGATTCTTGGCATTGTCGAGGGTCGCCTGGGGCATCACCTGATCGCGGCCGGAGAACATCGTCGGTTCGCTGCGCATCTCGGTCGCGTGGATCCAGGCGACCTTGCCCGAGCGCCGGCTCGCGAGGGACTCCTTCTCCATCACCATCGCGCACGCCCCGTCCGACGACGGGCAGGTCTCGAGATAGCGGATCGGATCCCAGAGCATCGGCGAGTTGGCGACCATCTCGAAGGAGATGTCCTTCAGCTGCAGATGCGCGAGCGGATTGCGGAGCGCGTTCTGGCGATCCTTCACGGCGACGCGGATGCCGGTGTCCTCGGGCGCCCCGGAGCGCCGCATGTAGCCGCGCACGAGCGGCGCGAAATAGCCACCGGCGCCGGCGACCGTCGCGAGCGAGAACGGCAGCGAGATCGAGAGCGCCCAGGTCGCGTTCGACTCGCTCTGCTTTTCATAGGCCACACACAACACGCGGTCGTGGACGCCCGACTGGATCATGCTCGCGGCGACGATGCCCGTCGAGCCGCCGACCGAGCCCGCCGTATGCACGCGGAGCATGGGCTTGTAGGCGCCGCCGATCGCATCGTTCAGGAAGAGCTCGGGCATCATGACGCCTTCGAAGAGGTCTGGCGCCTTCCCGATGATGACGGCGTCGATGTCCTTCCAGCTGCAGTTCGCGTCCGCGAGAGCGCGCTCGGCCGCCTCGCGGACGAGACCCGGCATCGATACGTCGAGCCGCTTCGCCTCGTATTTCGTCTGTCCGATCCCGACGACTGCCGTCAAGACTGCCATGGCTAGTTGCCCTCCAGGACGCAGACCAGGTTCTGCTGCAGACAGGGACCCGAGGTCGCATGGGCCACCGCGCGATCCGCCTCCCCCGACCAGATGCGCGTCGCGCATTCGCCGATGCGCGAGAGACCGACCGCCATCAGCGGATTGCCCGCCAGCGCTCCGCCCGACGGATTGACCTTCGTCTTCTGCGAGAGGCCGAGCGCGCGCTCGACGAGGATCTCCTGATGCGTGAACGGCGCGGAGAGCTCGGCCACGTCGATCTTGTCGTTCGAGACGCCCGCCTTGCGCGCAGCGATCTCCGACGATCGCGAGCGGCCGAGGTCCCGAATGCCGAGATCCATCGGCTCGCAGATGTGCTCGATCCCGCGGATCCAGGCCGGACGATCGCTGAGCTGCTTCGCCCGGTCGCCTGCGGCGAGCACGATCGCCGAAGCGCCGTCCGAGATCGGCGCGCAATCCGACTTGCGCAGCGGGTTCACGAGGAACGGCTCCGCCAGGATCTGCTGGACGCTGAAATCGCCCTTCACCTGCGCATTCGGGTTGTTCTTCGCGTTCGCGCGATCGCGGACCGCCGCCGCCGCCATGTCCTCCGCCCGCAGCAACCCCGCGTCGAGGCAATGGCGCGCCTGAAGACCGGCGATCGAGATCGCATCGGGCCAGAGCGGCATCATCGTGTACGGATCGAGCTGGAGCGCCATCGTCAGCGGCAGATCGCCCATCGAGGGCTTGCCGAAGCCGTAGACGAGGGCCGTATCCGCATAACCCATCTGGATCTTGACCCAGGCCTCGTAGAGGGCCCAGGCTCCGTCCATCTCGACGTGACTCTCGCAGACCGGCGGCCAGGCGCCGACCGCGTCGAGTCCCGAGACGAACGCGAAGGACTGTCCCGCGAGATAGTCGCTCGACCCGGAGCAGATGAAGTCGAAATCCTTGCTCGAGAGCCCCGTCTGCTCGCGCAGCGCCTGGATCACGGGGATCAGGATCTCGATCTCGTTGCGGTCCGGCTCGCGCCGCACCGAGGGACTCTGGGTGAATCCGACGACGGCCACCTCGCGCATCAGATGTGCTCCTTGTAGCTCTCGTACTTGGCGTCGGGCTCGTCGATCGGGCGGAAGTAGAGGATGTTCGCGGTCGACGTCGTCCATTCCTCCTTCGGCTTCCAGACGGCCTGCACCCGCATGCCCATGTGGACGTCCTCGAGCTTCGCATCGAGCACGTGGATCAGGATCGTGTCGGCGCCATCGAGCAGCACGTTGACCGTGATGTACGGGAGCGGCAGCGCGATGTTCTGCGACGGGACACGCACGATCGAGAACGTCACGATCGTGCCCTTGTCCGAGAGCTCGACGGCGTCGTCGCCGAAGGTCACGCCGTGCATCGGACAGGCGCCGCGGCTCGGGAAGTAGACGCGCCCGTCGACCGGACAGCGCTGGCCGAGCAGCTTGCCTTCGGCGATCGCACGCAGGAAGCGCGACGCCGATTGCCCCGCGCTGTAGGCGTAGTCGAGCGAGATCGGGCACGCGAGCACCGTCACCGGCTGGTTCGTCTTCTCTGCTTCGCTGGGACTCACGGACTTCCTCCCCATCGCTGCGCGCCGGACGGCGGGCGACGGCTTCGGGATCTTCTCGGCCCGGGATGGCGATCCGCGGGCCCGGCTTCGCTCAGGCGGGCTCGAACACGAAATCGTCGATCGCGCCCTTCGTCTCGTCGGCCCAGCGGGCCCGCACGCACATGCCCGTCGCCATCTTCGCCTCGCTGCCGGCGTCGACGACGTGCAGGAACGGCGTGTCGGCACCGTCGAGCTGGACGAGCGCGTAGGCGAAGGGACGGGCGAGCGGCTGCTGGCGGCGCGGCTTCGCGACCCAGGCCCAGCTCCGGACGACGCCCATCGGACCGACCTCGACGAGCTCGTCGATCGCCTCGCTCGTGTCCGGATCGTATTCGCGCGCCGGGAAGAGGACCTTGCCGTCCCGCCGCTTCACGCCGAGCAGGCGCCGATCGCGCAGCGCCGTGAAGAAGCCCGACATCACCGCGCCGAGCGAGCGCTTGTAGGTATAGGAGAGCGTGTGCGGCGCGGTGAGCGCTTCCGTCGCCGCCGATTGCTTCGTCATCGAGTCGCATCCTCATCGCACCGGGATCGGAGCCAGGCGAAGTCAAGCAGAGAAGAGAACGTGTTTCAATCGAGGCACGATGCGGCCTCCGCCCCGTCCGAGCCGAGCGCCCGCGCCGCGGGCCTTGTGGCGCCGGGTCCCCTGCCTAGACTGGCCGCCGGCCGGCTCGAAGGGACGCCAGATCGGAACCCGGCGCCCCACGATCGCGACGGCGACGGCGACGAAGAATCGATCGCCTGAAAAGAGCGGCGAACAGGACGACGCAACCTGCGACGAGAGGAGGTCGGCGATGAGCAGCGCGAACCCGGTGGCGAACGAAGCGATCCGCATCACCCGGGAGGACGGCATTGCGCGCATCACGATCGATGCCCCGCCGATGAACCTGCTCGGTGGACCGCTGCTCGGCGCGCTGATCGGCCTGATCGACGAGCTCGAACGCGACACCTCGACCCGGGTCGCGGTGCTCCGGAGCGCAGATCCCGAATTCTTCATCGCCCACGGCGACGTCGCGTCGATCGTGACCGTGCCGATGACGCCCGCGACCGGGACGCAA